>DAONOU010000175.1:0-5644 GCA_035409265.1 Arachnia sp.
CGTCGAGGGCTACGGCGCCACCGAGACCAGCGCCATCGCGTCGCTGGACCTGTCCGAGGATCCGCACTTCGGCAGCATCGGCCCCGTCCTGCCCGGCATGGAGGCGAAGCTGGGCGACGACGGCGAGCTGCTCCTCCGCGGGCCGATCATCACGCCCGGCTACCACAACCTGCCGGAGAAGACGGCCGCGGTCCTGACCGAGGACGGCTGGTACCACACCGGCGACATCGCGGAGATCAGCCCGGAGGGGATCATCCGGATCACCGACCGCAAGAAGGACCTGTTCAAGACCTCCGGCGGCAAGTACGTCGCGCCGCAGAAGGTGGAGAGCGCCATCCAGGCGAACATCCCCTACATCGCGCAGTCGATCGCCGTCGGCGAGGGCCGCAAGTACGTGTCCGCGCTCGTCGTCCTCGACCCCGTGCTGCTCCAGAAGTGGGCCGACAACCACGGCCACAAGGGCAGCTATGCGGAGCTGTCGCAGCGGCCCGAGATCAAGGCCTCCATCGAGCGCCAGATGCAGCGCGTCAACGACAAGCTCGAGCGCTGGGAGACGGTGAAGAAGTTCGCCATCCTCGACCACGAGCTGACCGTGGAGAACGACGGCGTGACGGCGAACATGAAGATCCGCCGCTCCGTGGTCACGGACAAGTACAAGGACATCGTCGACGGGCTTTACCCCACGGAGGACTGAGTTTGTTCACCTTCAACTGCCCCCTGCGCTGGTCGGACCTCGACGCGCAGGGGCACGTGAACAACGCCGTCATCGTCGACTACCTGCAGGAGGCGCGCGTCGCGTTCCTCCGGCAGGGGCCGGCGTCGGCGCTGCTGGACAGCGGCATCATCGTCGTCTCCCACCAGGTGGAGTTCCGCGGCTCGATCCCCTACGAGGCGCGATCGGTCCGGATCGAGTTGGGCGTCTCCGCGCTGGGCGCGGCGCGCTTGGAGATCGCCTACCGCGTGTTCGCCGCCGACGGCGCGGGCGAGGCCCGTGAGGTCGTCGCCGCCCGGACGGTGCTCTGCCCGTTCGACTTCGCCGAGCAGCGGCCTGTGCGCCTGTTGCCGGAGTACCGGGCCTTCCTGCAGGGACATCGCATCGAGGCCGAGCCCCTCCGGGAGCTGGCGGCGCCCGTGCTGGACCATCGGGCGACGGCGGTGCCGCTCTTCGCCCGCTGGACCGACCTGGATGCGTACGGGCATGTCAACAACGCGAAGGTGTACGACTACCTGCAGCAGGCCAGGGTCACCGCGACGACGGCCTGGGATCCGACCATGGCCCGCGCCGGCGCAGAGGGCAGCGAGCACCTGTGGCTCGTCGCCCGGCAGGACGTCGACTACGTCGCCCAGATCGAGCATCGCCTGGAGCCCTATGCCGTCCGGATCGCGCCCGTGCGGCTCGGCACGTCGTCGCTGACGTTGGCCGCGGAGATCGTCGACGGCGACTCCGTCCTCGTGCGCGGACGGACGGTCCTCGTGTGTGCGGACAAGGACTTCTCCCCGGTTCCGTTGAGCGAGGAGACGCGCGCCCAGCTAGGGCTCTACATCGTTGAAAACGGCGCGTGACCTGCTGCTAGGGTGAGCGGATACGGGTCTGTCGCGAGGCCCCGTCGAGGAGGACGAGAAGTGGCCGACGAGCTGGTGGTAGGGATCGACTTCGGCACGCTCTCCGGCCGCGTCGTGGTGGTCAGGGTGAGCGACGGCGCGGAGCTGGGAACCGCGGTGCACGAGTACGCGCACGCGGTCATGGAGGACAGTCTCACCGCGGGCGACGGGCGGCGGCTGCCCCCGGCCTGGGCGCTGCAGAATCCCGACGACTACCGCCAGGTGCTTCGCAGGGCCGTGCCGGAGGCCCTCAGGGACGCGGGCGTCGACCCGGCGGAGGTGGTCGGCGTCGGCATCGACTTCACGGCCGCGACCTTCATCCCCGTCCTCGCGGACGGAACCCCGCTGTCCGAGATCGACGAGTTCCGTAACGTCCCGCACGCCTACGCGAAGCTGTGGAAGCACCATGCGCCAAAGTCGCAGGCCGACCGCATCACCGAGCTCGCCGCTGTGAGGAGCGAGCCCTGGCTGTCGCGCTATGGCGGGTTGGTCTCCGTCGAATGGGAGTTCCCGAAGGCGCTCGAGCTGTTCGAGGAGGCGCCCGAGGTGTACGGAGCCATGCGCTACTACATCGAGGCGGGGGACTGGATCGTCTGGCAGCTGGGCGGGACCTACGCCCGAGGCGCCGGGATGGCCGGCTACAAGGGCCTGTACCAGGACGGCCAGTACCCGAGCCCCGAGTTCCTCGACGAGCTTTCCCCCGGCTTCTCCGGCTTCGCGACCGAGAAGCTCGACGCGCCCATCGCCCCGCTGAGTGCGAGGGCGGGGTCGCTCACGGCGGATGCCGCGTGCCTGACGGGGCTGCCCGAGGGCATCGCCGTGGCGGTGGCGAACATCGACGCGCACGTCACCGCACCCGCGGCCCAGGCCGTCGATCCCGGTCAGCTCGTGGCCATCATGGGCACCTCCAGCTGCCACATCGTCTGCGGCATGGGCCTGCGCGAGGTCGCGGGCATGGGAGGGGTCGTCGACGGCGGCGTCGTGGCGGGAAGCTATGGCTACGAGGCCGGGCAGTCGGGCGTGGGCGACATCTTCGCGTGGTTCGTGGACAACTGCGTTCCCGCCTCCTACTCGGAGGCCGCGGCCGCCGCCGGGATCTCCGTACACGAGCACCTGACCGCGCTCGCCGCGCGGCAGGCGGTGGGGGAGCACGGTCTTGTCGCCCTCGATTGGCACTCGGGCAACCGCTCGGTGCTCGTCGACCACGAACTCTCCGGTGTCATCGTCGGCCAGACCCTTCGCACCCGCCCCGAGGACCAGTACCGCGCACTCATCGAGGCGACGGCGTTCGGCACCCGCACGATCATCGACACCTTCGTGGCCGCGGGCGTCGAGATCACCGAGGTGGTCGCGGCCGGCGGGCTGCTGAAGAACTCGTTCCTGATGCAGCTCTACGCCGACGTCCTCGGCCTCCCCATCGCCACCGTCGGCTCCGCGCAGGGCGGGGCGCTCGGATCGGCCATCCACGGCGCCGTCGCCGCCGGCCGCTACCCGGACGTGCCGACGGCGGCCCGCGCGATGGGCCGACGCGGCGAGACGACGTACCTGCCGAACCCCGACAACGCCGCCGCGTACGACCGTCTCTACCGCGCCTACACCCGCCTCCACGACTGGCTCGGCCGCGAGCACCGCGACCTGATGCACGACCTGAAGGCGCTGGCCCGCGGCGAGTAGCCGGACATGACAAACCGGCCCGCGCCTGAGGAACGCGGGCCGGTTGGCTTTTCTCTGCGGCTACCGGGAGCTGAGGCGCACCATCGCCCAGCTGACCGGGGGCAGGGTCGCCGAGAGCACGCCGTCGACGACGGAGACGTCCGCGAGCTCCTTCGGCGATACGGAGGTGGAGTCCTCCATCGACGCCGCCCACAGGTGGTCCGGGTTCGAGAGCTCGACGGCCTCGACCAGCGCCGTCTCGCCGAGTCCGCCGAGATCGACCTCGATAGGCGCCGAGCCGTCGATCGAGCGGTTCACCAGGAACAGCGCGACGTCGCCCGTCTCCGGGTCGTGTGTGGCCACGGCGTCGACCAGTGGCACGGTGCCGTACTTCGCGGTGTCGTAGGTGGGGCTGGTGATCGGGACCTCCAGCACGTTACCCCGCGCGTAGCGCGAGGTCAGCGCGAACGGGTGGAACGTCGTCTGCTTCCAGGCGGGGCCCCCCGGCTCGGTCATGATCGGGGCGATCACGTTGACAAGCTGCGCCAGCGACGCCGAGTGGACCCGGTCGGTGTGCCGCAGCAGCGAGATCAGGAGGTTGCCGACGACGACGGCGTCCGCCACGTTGTACAGGTCCTCGAGCAGCCGCGGCGCGACGGGCCAGTCGTCGCCCTCGGGGTTCTTGGACTCGACGCGCTGCTGGTACCAGACGTTCCACTCGTCGAACGAGATGTTGATCCGCTTCTCGTGGCGGCCGGCGGTGCGCACGGCGTCCGCCGTCGCCACCACGCCGTCGATGAAGTGATCCATGTTGACGGCGGAGGCCAGGAACGAGCCGAGGTCGCCCTCGTCCTCGTAGTAGTAGACGTGCGCCGAGATGAAGTCGACGACGTCGTACGCCTCGGTCAGCACGGTGTGCTCCCAGGAGCCGAACGTGGGCATCAGGGTGTTGGAGGAACCGCAGGCGACGAGCTCGAGGTCGGGGTCGACCATGCGCATGGCCGCGGCCGTGCGGGTGGCGATCCTGCCGTACTCGTGGGCGTTCATGTGCCCGGTCTGCCACGGCCCGTCCATCTCGTTGCCGAGGCACCACATCTTCACGCGATAGGGCTCCTCGGCACCGTTGGCGCGGCGCTGGTCGGAGAGCGCGGTGCCGCTGGGCACGTTGCAGTACTCGAGGATGTCGAGGGACTCGGCGATGCCGCGGGTGCCGAGGTTGATGGCCATCATCGGCTCGATGTCGGCCTTCTTGCACCAGGCCATGAACTCGTCGGTGCCGAAGGTGTTCGGCTCGGTGGAGTGCCACGCGAGGTCGAGGCGTCGGGGGCGGTCCTCGACGGGGCCGACGCCGTCCTCCCAGCGGTAGCCGGAGACGAAGTTGCCGCCGGGGTAGCGGACGGTGCCGACGCCCAGCTCCTTCACGAGCTCCAGGACGTCGGTGCGGAAGCCGTGCTCGTCGGCGCTGGGGTGTCCCGGCTCGTAGATGCCGGTGTAGACGCAGCGGCCCAGGTGCTCGACGAAGGAGCCGAAGGTGCGGCGGCGGACGGGCCCGACGATGAACTTGGGATCGACGGTGATGCGGGTGGTCATGTGTGTCCTTCTCAGACGCTCTTGTGGGTGGCTGGGGGACGGGCGCCGTGCCCGTCCCCCAGGACCGAAGTGGTTGCGGCTTTGCCTAGCCCAGTTCGTTCTCGAGATCGGCCTGGGCCTGCGCGAGCGCGTCGGCGATGGGCACATTGTTCTCGAACATGTCGTTGAACGTCTGGGTGTTCAGCATGTTGTTCACCGCGGGCATGCCGGGGTTGGTGAACGACTGCAGGTGGCCGATGCTGTCCTTGATCTCCAGCAGCGGCTCGAACGGGTTGTTCTTGAAGTACTTCACGAACTCGTTGTCCGGATTGTGCGTGACGGCCTCGTCGGACCACACGTCGGTGTTCAGCGGATCGAAGCCCAGCATGTTCCAGGTCTCGATGTTGCCCTCCTTGGAGAGCTTCGCCCAGGCGACGAACTCGGCGGCCAGGTCCGCGTGCGGGCCGTCCTTGACGACCGCGGTGCCGGTGCCACCGCCGCCGACGGAGATCGACTTCGGGTTCGGCACGGTGGGCGGCGGGGCGATGGCGATCTTGCCCGCGAAGTCGGGCATGTAGGCCAGGTAGCGCGAGGTGAACCAGAACGGCATCACCGCGGCGGCGAAGTCGCCGTTGTTGTAGGCGCCGAAGGCCTCCTCGGTGTCGGGCTGGCCGCCCGGGGGAACCGCGGCCGCGCCCGCGTCCTGGAGGCCCTTGAAGATCTCCATCGCCTGGGTTATCTCCGGGCTGGTGAGGTTGATCTTGCCGCTGGCGTCGAAGTACTCGCCGCCGAGCTGGGCCAGCAGGAGGCCGGTGGCCCA
>DAONOU010000176.1:0-5453 GCA_035409265.1 Arachnia sp.
AGCAGGCGGAGTCGTGGCGGTCCGCCGTCGGCGCCCTGCTCGACCCGGCGTCGCTGCCCGAGGTCCCCATTCCCGACGGGTTGGAGGCGGAGTTGCGCCCCTACCAGGCCACGGGCTTCGAATGGCTGAGCTTCCTCCTCTCCTCCCGGCTCGGAGGCATTCTCGCCGACGAGATGGGCCTCGGCAAGACGGTGCAGGCGCTGGCGCTGGCGCTCTCGGCGAAGGAGCGCGGCGCGCTGAGGGGGCCGGTCCTCGTGGTGGCGCCGACGTCGGTGATCGGCACCTGGTCGGCCGAGGCCGCGAAGTTCGCGCCGAGCCTGAACACCGTCGCGGTGACCGCGACCGCCGCGAAGCGGGGCGAGCCGCTGGCCACGAGCATCGACGGCGCGGACGTCGTCGTCACGTCCTACACGCTGCTGCGGCTGGAGTCCGACGAGTACCGCGCGCTCGACTGGGGCGCCGTCCTGCTCGACGAGGCGCAGTTCGTGAAGAACCACGCGTCGAAGGCGTATCAGGCGGTGCGGAAGCTGAACGCGGGCGTGAAGATCGCGCTGACCGGCACGCCGCTGGAGAACAACCTGATGGACCTGTGGTCGCTGCTGTCGATCACCGCGCCCGGCCTCTTCCCGGACCCGAAGGCGTTCACCACCGCGTTCCGGCGCCCCATCGAGGCCGGCGACACAGAGGCGCTCGGCAGGCTCCACCGCCGCATCCGCCCGCTGATCCTGCGCCGCACGAAGGCGGCCGTCGCGGCGGAGCTGCCGGAGAAGCAGGAGCAGATCGTCCCCGTCGAGCTGTCGCCTGGACACCGTCGGCTCTACGACCGGCACCTCGCCCGCGAGCGCCAGAAGGTGCTCGGCCTGCTCGGCGACCTCGGCCGCAACCGCATCACGATCCTGCGCTCGCTCACGCTGCTGCGCCAGCTCAGCCTCTCGCCCGCGCTGATCGACGACGCGCACCCCGCGGCCTCGGCGAAGATCGACACGCTGGTCGAGATGCTGGGCGAGGTCATCGCCGAGGGCCACCGCGCTCTGGTGTTCTCGCAGTTCACCGGCTTCCTCGGCCTCATCCGCGAGCGCCTCACGGCGGAGGGGATCGGGTACGCGTACCTCGACGGCCGCACGCGCGACCGCGCCGGCGCCATCGCCGGCTTCCGCGAGGGCGACGCGCCCGTCTTCCTGATCAGCCTCAAGGCGGGCGGCTTCGGCCTGACCCTCACCGAGGCCGACTACGTGTTCATCCTCGACCCCTGGTGGAACCCCGCGGCGGAGAGCCAGGCGATCGACCGCACGCACCGGATCGGCCAGGACAAGCCCGTCAACGTCTACCGCCTCGTCGCGAGCGACACCATCGAGGAGAAGGTGGTCGAGCTCCAGGCCCGCAAGCGCCACCTGTTCGACTCGGTCGTCGGCACCGGCTCCGACGCCGCCGCCCCGCTCTCCGCCGACGACATCCTCGGCCTGCTGGCGCCCTGACGGGTCACCCGGCGGTCAGTGTCAGCGCCGCCGTCGTCGTCGACTCCACGGCCGCCGACGTGAACGCCCACGGGTACTGCTCGCCGCGCGCCCAGCCCTCGGTCTGGTCCACGTAGTTGGGATGGAACGGGTGGCCGCTCTGGCCGGTCAGGTGCTGCCAGGTCGAGGCGTCCCAGTCGGCGACGTCGATCACCATCCGCATCGACGGCACCGTCGTCGTCGCGTAGCCCTGGCCGAGGCCCCAGCCGGTCGCGTTCACGACGCCGGAGCCGCCGCCCACGTCGTAGGGGCCGCGGTTGAACAGCGCCTCCACCGGGCCGATGCCGCTCGTGCCGAACGTGGCGTTGGTCAGCGTGATGGCGTGCAGCCTGCCCCAGTTCCACCCGCTCGGGTCCCTGCCCTGGAGCGCCGTGATCTCGGCGAGCGCGTCCGCGGCCGCCCCGTCGAGGAGCCCCTGCCGGGTCGTCGCGCCGCCCTGGGTCCACCACGCCGAGTCCGGCTCGGCCAGTCGAAGCTCGAGGAAGCGCGCCAGCCGCGACTGGTCCCAGCGCTCAATCTCGCCGCCGCGGCCCGCCACGAGCCGGGCCGTCAGATGCTCCCACAGCACGTTCGCGAAGGCCGCGGCCGCCGAGTCCGGGGCGTTCTGGCCGTCCCAGTCCGCGAGCATCCCGAGCGCGGTCCGCAGGCGTTCATCGTCGGGCGCGGCGCCCTCGTACGCCTTCTTGAGCGAGTCCGCCGCGGGCATCCGGTTGTCGAGCTGGATCGCGGCGAGGTCGGCGGCGCTGACCGGCCCGTCGGCGAGCTTCGCCTCGAGGAGTTCGACGATGCGGGCGGCGCGGTAGCCGTAGTCCCAGTCGTCGCCCAGGTGGTACGGGTACTCGTCGTTCACGATCGCGTTGTTGGCCGTGACGATGTAGCCCGACTCCGGGTTGTAGGTCCAGGGCAGCTCGTCGAACGGGATGAACCCCTGCCAGTCGTACTCGCTGCCCCATCCCGGCGTGGGGAGGTAGCCCTCCTGGCCGTCCGCGCGGATCGGCAGCCTGCCCGGCGCCTGGTAGCCGATGTTGCCGTCGGTGTCGGCGTAGATCAGATTCTGCGCAGGCACGTCGAAGAGGCTCGCCGCCTCGCGGAACTCGGCGAAGTCCTCCGCGAGGTTCAGCCGGAAGACCGCCTCGGTGGCCGTGCCGGGGTCGAGGGCCGTCCAGCGCAGGGACAGCGCCGCGTTCGCCGGCTCCTCGGTGTCCTCGGCGATCTCGCCCCAGCCGTAGCCGAGGTCGGAGACGACCGGCCCGTGCCCGGTCTCGCGGATCGTGATCGTGACGTCCTCGCCGCCTGCGACCTGGACCACCTCCTGCCGGACGGCCATGTCCCGCCACTGTCCGTCGTAGCGGTAGCGGTCGCCGTCGACGTCCTCGACGAAGAGGTCGGCGACGTCGGTGGTCAGGTTCGTGAAGCCCCAGGCGATGTGCTGGTTGTGGCCGATGACGACGCCCGGCAGCCCGGAGAAGCTGAACCCGGCGACGTCGAACGGGCACGCGTCGGTGACCGTCGCGCAGCGCAGCTGGACCTGCGTCCACACCGACGGCATCGCGGCGCCCAGGTGCGGGTCGTTGGCGAGCAGCGGCCGGCCCGTCGTGGTGTGGGCTCCCGAGACCACCCACGAGTTGGAGCCGATGCCCTCGCCCCTCGTCCCGAGGAGCTTGTCCGCCTGGGCGAGGAGCTCGTCCAGCGGAGTGCGCCGGAAGGTCTCGATCGCGGCCCGGATCCGTTCTCCCTCGGTGGCGCCGTCGGCCTCGACGACCGCCGTCGCGACGACCTTCCGTCCCGCGGGGTCGTCCGCGAGGATCACGGGGTGCTCGTCGAAGGGGTAGCCCGGGTAGAGCTCCGCGAGCGCGTCGTCGTCGAGGAACCGCGCCTCGAGAGCGCGCGCCTCCTCGTCGCCCACGTTCGAGACCAGATCCCAGGCCATCGCCTTCAGCCAGGCGACGGAGTCCGCGGGCTCCCACGGCTCGGGCGCGTAGTCTGGGTTCTGCAGCCCGAGCAGGGCGTGTTCGAGCGAGAGGCCCGCGCCGCGATGATCGGCGAGGTAGGCGTTCACTCCGGCCGCGTAGGACTCGTAGTACGTCCGGGTCGTCGGGGAGAGGGCCTCGACCTCCCGCTCGGCGACGCGCCGCCAGCCGAGCGTCCGCAGGAAGGTGTCGGTGGGCACCTGCGACTCCCCGAACAGCTCGGAGAGCCGCCCGCTCGTCAGGTGCCGCCGGAAGTCCATCTCCCAGAACCGGTCCTGCGCATGGACGTACCCCTGCGCGAAGAAGAGGTCCTCGGGGGTCTCGGCGGTGATCGTCGGGATGCCGCGCGCGTCGCGCCGCACGGTCGCATCGTGGGCGAGGCCTGCGACGGAGAGGGTGCCGCTGGTCGTGGGGAAGGACCGCCGGACGGTCCAGACGCCGTATCCCGTGCCGACGAGCGCCAGCGCCAGGACGACGGCCAACACCCACCCGAGCACGCGCAGCGCGCGGCGCCTCCTGCGCGGGCGGCCCGCATCCACGGGTGTGGTCGCCGACTCCTCAGCCATGGCCCCTCCCCAGAAATCCATGTCCCGACGGGTGGAGCCCGCGCGGCATGCCGATGCGGCAATCGTGTCCCTCCCCGCGGCCGGGGTCAAGAGCCACGTTCACTGTCGGCGCAAGGTTTTGGCGAGGGCCCGTTCGGCCGTCGCCCTAGAATGGGCGAGGTTTGCGATCAAGAGACTGAAGGTAAAACCCGTGCCCAAGCAGCATCAGCTACAACGAGTTGTCATCCGATTCGCCGGGGACTCCGGCGACGGCATGCAGCTGACCGGCGACCGGTTCACGGCGGAGACGGCGAGCTTCGGCAACGACATCGCCACGCTCCCCAACTTCCCGGCCGAGATCCGCGCGCCCCAGGGCACGCTGCCGGGCGTCTCCAGCTTCCAGCTGCACTTCGCCAACTTCGACATCGTCACGCCGGGCGACGTGCCGGACGTGCTGGTCGCGATGAACCCGGCGGCGCTCAAGGCGAACCTGCGCGACCTGCCGCGCGGCGGGACGATCATCGTCGACACCGCGGACTTCACCAAGCGCAACCTCGCCAAGATCGGATGGCTGAACAACCCGCTCGAGGACGGCACGCTGAGCAACTACTCGGTGCACGCGCTGGACCTCACGGGGCTGGCGACGGGCGCCGTCGCGGAGTTCGAGCTGACGCGCAAGGACGCCTCGCGCACCAAGAACATGTTCGCGTTGGGCCTGCTCAGCTGGCTGTACTCGCGGCCGGTCGAGGGCACCCTCAACTTCCTGGCGGAGAAGTTCGCCTCCAAGCCGCTCTACCGCGACGCCAACACCGCCGCGTTCAAGGCGGGCTACGCCTACGGCGAGACCACGGAGGTCTTCGAGGTCCAGTACCACGTCGACCCCGCGCCGATGCCGAAGGGCCGGTACCGCCAGGTCACGGGCAACGTCGCGACGGCGTACGGCCTGATCGTCGGCGCCCACAAGGCCGGGCTGCAGCTGTTCCTCGGCTCGTACCCGATCACGCCCGCCTCCGACATCCTGCACGAGCTGTCGCGCCGCAAGGACGTCGGCGTCATGACGTTCCAGGCGGAGGACGAGATCGCCGCCGTCGGCGCGGCGTTGGGCGCGTCGTTCGCCGGGTCGCTCGGCGTGACCACGACGTCGGGGCCCGGCCTCGCGCTGAAGTCCGAGACCATCAGCCTCGGCGTGATGACCGAGCTGCCGCTGGTGGTCGTCAACGTGCAGCGGTCCGGGCCGTCGACCGGCATGCCCACCAAGACCGAGCAGGCCGACCTGCTGCAGGCGCTGTACGGCCGCAACGGCGAGTCCCCGGTCCCGGTGTTGGCGCCCAAGTCGGCGTCGGACTGCTTCGATATCGCGGTGGAGGCCTCGCGGATCGCGCTGACCTACCGAACCCCGGTGATCATCCTGTCCGACGGCGCCA
>DAONOU010000177.1:0-5438 GCA_035409265.1 Arachnia sp.
ACGATGCCGAACAGGATCAGCGGCGGCCAGGCGACCGATCCGGTGACCGCGGTCCAGCCGATCAGCGGCGGGAAGCAGCCCGCGATGCCGCCCCACACGATGTTCTGCCAGGTGCGTCGCTTCAGCCACATCGTGTACACGAAGACGTAGAAGGCGTTCGCGGCCAGCGCGAGGATCGCCGACAGCCAGTTGGCGCCGAAGCCGAGCACGAGCGTGGCGAGGACGCCGAGGACGACGCCGAAGACGGTCGCGTTCCTCGCCGACACCTGGTGCCGGGGAACGGGTCGACGGCGCGTGCGGCGCATGACCTCGTCGATGTCGGCGTCGATCACGCAGTTGAAGGTGTTCGCCGAGGCCGCGGCGAACATTCCACCGACCAAGGTCCAGAGGACCAGTTGCCACGGCGGGATGCCGCCGGCGGCCAGGAACATCGCCGGAACGGTGGTGACCAGCAGCAACTCGATGATGCGGGGCTTCGTGAGGGCCACGTAGGCCTTTACGACATCGCCGAAACGCGCCCGCGACGACGCTGCAACACTCACGACTGCGACTCCAGTATGTAGACCTCTCGGCAGTCTACCGGCCGGACGGCTGGGCGCCACTCGGGCGAAACACGGTTCCTCCTCCGGTTGTCGGTGTCGGCTGGCAAGATGGCGCGCGTGACGAGGTGGAGCCGCGAGCAGGTCATTGCCGCCGCGCCCGACGCGTCGTCGGTGAGCGCGGCGCAGAAGTTGGCGCGGCCAGGCCCGTGGAGCCAGGCGGGCGCCAACGACCTCCTGGTGTGGGGCCAGTGCCAGGGCAGCGGGAAGAACCCGTACCAGGTGAGCGTCGACCTCGCCGAGCCTGCCTACCGCTGCTCGTGCCCGAGCCGGAAGTTCCCCTGCAAGCACGCGCTGGCCCTACTGCTGTTGTGGGCCGACGGCCACGTCGACTCCGCGGAGGCCCTCGCCGACTTCGCCCAGGCCTGGGCGGACCAGCGCGCCACCCACGCCGAGGCCTCGACCCGCAGGGCGGCGCGGCGCGAGGACGGCCCCGTCGATCCCGAGGCGCAGGCGAAGAGGGTGGCGAGCCGGATCGCCAAGATGGACGCCGGCATCGAGGACCTCCGCGTCTGGCTCGAGGACCTCGCCCGTACGGGGCTCGCCGCCGCGCGCGGCCAGCCGTACGCGTTCTGGGATCGGGCCGCCGCGCGGCTCGTCGACGCCCAGCTCCCCGGGCTCGCCGACCGCGTCCGCGCCCTCGGCAGCGACGCCCTGTCGCGCAAGGATTGGGAGGACCACCTGGTCCGCCACGTGGGTCGGCTGTGGCTGCTCGCGCAGTCCTGGCGGGGCCGCGACGACCTCACCGACGACCAACAGGCCGACCTCCGCGCCGCCGTCGGCTGGGCGACGCCCACGGAACAGGTGCGCTCCGGGCGGACCCGCTCGGCGACCTGGCGGGTGCTCGGGGCCCACCGCTCCGACGACGGGCCGCTCCAGCAGCAGCGCACCTGGCTGTGCGCGGACGACGGCGAGCTGGCGCTCCTGCTCGACACCGCGGGCCCGGGGCAGGCGCAGGCCGTCCCCCAGCTCGCGGGCAGCCTCGTCCGGGCCGAGCTCGCCTTCTACCCCGGGGCCGCCCCGCGCCGCGCCCTGTTCGTCGACCAGCCGACGGCGGCGGGATCGGCGGGTCTGACCGGCACGCCCCTCGGCGCGCCGTCGATCCGGTCGGCGCTCGCCCGGGTCGCCGACGAGGTCTCCCTCACGCCCTGGCGCGACCGCCACGCCATGCTCCTGCCCGACGTCGCCTTCTCCCGCACGCCGGCCCTGATCGTCGACGCCGACGGCGACGCCCTGCCCCTCGACGGCGCCACCGACCTCGAGCGCCTCCTCGCCGTCTCCGGCGGACGCGCCGCGGCGGCGTTCGGCGAGTGGGAGGCCGGCGCCTTCCGCGTCCTCACCGTCGAGATCGCCGACGCCGCGGGAACCCGACGGGTGGTGCCGCTATGACGTCCACGCCCCCAACCGCCGTCGACCCCGGCACCGTCTCGCGCTGGGCGGCGGCGCTGCGCGCGAGCGCGCTCGTCGGCACGTCCCGGCGCGCGGCGGGGGTCCTCCCGTCCGGCCTCGCGCCCGCCGATCACGCCTCGCTGCTCGACCAGGCCGCCCTCCTCGACGTGCTCGGCCGCGCGGGGGCGACGCCGACGGCCGGGGAGCCCGTCGCCCCGGCCCCGGCCAACCGGCTTCCCGAGGCCCCCGCGGCCGCCGTCCAGCTCCTCACGCTGCTGCTCCGCCAGTCGCCGCTGACCGCGGGCGCCCGCGACGCCCAGCTCGACCGCTGGCTCGAGCGGTGCGCGGCGGCCGGGTACGGCCTGCCCGCCGACCTCCTCCCGGAGGTGGTCGCGATGGCGCGCCAGCGAAGGGCCATGCGCGCCGCCCTCGCGCGGGTCTGGGACGCACGCGGCCGGTGGTACGCCGAGATGTTCGCGCCCTACCTGCTGCTGGATGCGCCCGACGACGCCGACGAGGTCGCCCCGCCCGACCCGCACGCGGCGGTGCGCGCCGCCGTCGCCGCGTCCTGGGAGCACGCGACGGCCAAGGAGCGCGTCAGGCTGTTGGAGGCGATGCTGGCCGGGCTCTCGATCGCCGACGAGCCCTTCCTCGAGGAGGTCCTCGACGACCGCGCCAAGACCGTGCGCGCCCTGGCCGCCCGCCTGCTCACCCAGCTGCCCGACAGCAGGCTCGCCCAGCGGATGGGGCGCCGCCTCACCCCGCTGATCCGCGTCACGAAGCGCCTGCTGCGCGACCCGCTGCTCGCCGTCGATCCCCCGACCAGCATCGACGACGCCGCCGCGCGCGACGGCCTCGACAAGGACGGCGGAAACGGACAGCCGGTGGCCTGGCTGCGCGCGATCATCGCCGGCGCGCCGCTCAGCACCTGGACCGAGGCGACGGGGCTGCCGCCGGAGAAGATCGTGAAGCAACTGGCCGGCGACCAGACCGTGACCACCGCGCTCCTCAGCGTCGTCGGCCTGCGCCGCGACACCGTCTGGGCCGCGGCCCTCACGGCGTCGAGCGGCAGGGGCGACCTCGTCCACCTGCTGCCCCCGGAGCAGCAGACCCGCTGGATGATCGACACGCTCCGGTCGGCGCCCGCCAACCCGCTCCCCTTCCTCCGTGCGGCCCGCGAGGCGCCCCAGCCGTGGCCGACGGCGCTGGCCACCGCCGTCGCCGACCGGATCGCCCGCTCCGCCGACGGCGACCCGTTCCTGCTGGGCTTCGACGAGCGCCTCCAGTCCGGCTTCGGCCCGGAGGTCGCGGCCCACCTCGACCGCCTCAACCCGCCCGAGGACCACGCCAGGGCGCGCAGGATCCTGGCCATCGTTCGCCAGAACACGGCCTTCGCCCGCTCCATCGACGACGCTTTCCCACCGAGGAGGAACCCCTAGTGAGCACCGAACAGGTACTTCGCGCCCACGCCGAGCAGGCCTACGCCGACGAGCTCGCCGCGCTCGCCGCCGTCGACGACCGGCCGCGCCCGCCGCAATGGCGGCTGTCGCCCTGGGCGGTGGCCACCTACCTCCTGGGCGGCACGCTGCCCGACGGCACCGAGATCACGGCGAAGTACCTGGGCAACCGGCGGCTGATCGAGATCGCCATCGCCTCGCTGGCGACCGACCGCGCGCTGCTGCTGATCGGCGTGCCGGGAACCGCGAAGTCGTGGGTGAGCGAGCACCTCGCCGCCGCGATCAGCGGCACCTCGACGCTCGTGGTGCAGGGCACGGCGGGCACGCCCGAGGAGGCCATCCGCTACGGCTGGAACTACGCGCGCCTGCTCGCCGAGGGGCCGACGACCGCCGCGCTCGTGCCCGGCCCCGTGATGCGGGCGATGGCCGGCGGCGCGCTCGTGCGGGTGGAGGAGTTGACGCGCATCCCCGCCGACATCCAGGACTCGCTGATCACGATCCTCTCGGAGAAGACGCTGCCGATCCCCGAGCTGGACACCGAGGTGCAGGCGCTGCGCGGGTTCAACCTGATCGCCACCGCGAACAACCGCGACAAGGGCGTCAACGACCTGTCGTCGGCGCTGCGCCGCCGGTTCACCACGGTCGTGCTGCCGCTGCCGGACTCGCTCGACCAGGAGGTCGAGATCGTGCGCACCCGCGTCGCCAGCCTCGGTGCCTCGTTGGAACTGCCCGCCGACCTCGCGGCACTCTCGGAGATTCGACGGGTGGTCACCGTCATGCGCGAGCTGCGCGGCGGCGTCACCGCCGACGGCCGCACGACGGTGAAGTCGCCGAGCTCCACGCTCTCGACGGCGGAGGCCATCTCCGTGATGACCAGCGGCTTGAGCCTCGCCGCGCACTTCGGCGACGGCAGGGTCGGGGCCGACGACGTGGCCGCGGGCCTCGTCGGCGCCGTCGTCAAGGATCCGGTGCAGGACACGGTGATCTGGCAGGAGTACCTCGAGACGGTGGTGCGCAACCGGCCGGAGTGGTCGGACCTGTACCGCGCCTGCCGCGAACTCGACGCGCCGTCCGCGTGAGGCCCTCATGACCGACGTCCACGTGCTCGGGGTGCGGCACCACGGGCCCGGCTCCGCCCGCGCGGTGGCCGAGGCGCTCGACGAGCTGCGCCCCGACCTCGTGCTCGTCGAGGGGCCGCCCGAGCTGGACGCGCTGACGGGGCTCGTCGCCGATCCCGACCTCCGGCCGCCCGTCGCCGCCCTGGTCTACGCCGCGGACCGGCCCCAGTTGGCGACGTTCTACCCGGTGGCGGACTTCTCCCCCGAGTGGGTGGCGATGCGGTGGGCCGCGCGCAGCGGGGTCGAGCAGCGCTTCCTCGACCTTCCGGCCGCGAACTCGCTCGCCATCAAGGCCGCACCTCCCGAGCCCGCGGACGCGCCCGAGCCGCCGGTCCCGTCGGCGGCCATCGACCCGATCGCCGCGCTGGCCGCCGCGGCGGGCTACGACGACCCCGAGCGGTGGTGGGAGGACGCCGTCGAGTCTCGGACGGGGTCGGCCCTCGATCGGTTCGACGCGCTGCGCGAGGCGATCGCCGAGCTGCGCAGGGGCGAGCCCGACGACGATCCCGCCCGCCCGGACAACCCGGCCCGCGAGGCGGCGATGCGCAGGGTGCTCCGAGAGGCGATCAAGGCCGGCCGCGAACGGATCGTCGTGGTGTGCGGCGCATGGCACGCTCCCGCACTGGTGCCCGCGAGCTTCCCGCCCGCCACGCGCGACAACGCGCTGCTGCGCGGCCTGCCGAAGATCAAGGTCGCCGCGGCCTGGGTGCCGTGGACGGCCGACCGGCTGAGCCTCGCATCCGGCTACGGCGCGGGCGTCGACTCGCCCGGCTGGTACCGGCATCTGTTCGACCACTGGGCCTCGGGCGCGGAGCACGACCCCGCGATGAGCTGGCTGGTGCGGGTCGCGCGCGAGCTGCGCGCCCAGGGCATCG
>DAONOU010000178.1:0-5434 GCA_035409265.1 Arachnia sp.
GGGGCCGCCGCTGAACATCAGCGACGACAAGATCTACGAGTGGATCGACCAGGGCCTCGGCTACCTGCAGACCAACAGCGGCAACGTGCTCGGCCAGGCGCTGAGCTTCGGCGGCAGCATCGGCACGGGAGCCGTCACGCTCCTGCTCACCCTCGTGCTGACGTTCTTCTTCCTCAAGGACGGGCACCAGTTCCTCGGGTTCACCCGCCGCATCGTCGGGCGCAGGGCCGGCTTCCACGCCGGCGAGCTGCTGACCAGGCTGTGGCAGACGCTGTCGGGCTACATCAGCACGCAGGCCATCGTCAGCTTCGTCGACGCCGTGTTCATCGGCCTCGGCCTCGCGCTGCTCAGCGTGCCGCTCGCGCTGCCCATCACGGTGCTCACGTTCCTCGCGGGATTCATCCCCATCGTCGGCGCCGTGACCGCGGGAACGCTCGCGGTGCTGATCGCACTGGTCTCCAACGGCCCGACGACCGCGCTGCTGGTGCTGGCCGTCGTCCTCGGCGTCCAACAGCTGGAGGGCAACATCCTCCAGCCGCTCCTGCAGTCGCGCGTCATGCAGCTGCACCCGATCATCGTGCTGCTCGCCGTCGTCCTCGGCGGCTCCTGGGCCGGCATCGTCGGCGCGTTCCTCGCGGTGCCCGTCGCGGCGTCGCTCGCCGTCATCCTGCGCTACCTCGGCGACCTGATCGACCTCCGCACCGGCGATCGGGCGCCCACGGAGATCGCCTGGGTGACCGACGACGGCCACCAGGTGGCCACCGAGTCGATGGCCTCAGCGGCGTTCTTCCGCGCCCTGGCCCGCAACCGCAGCAAGGAGAAGGCGGTGGAGACGACCGACGAGGAGCACGCCAGCTGGCGCGACCGGTTCCGGCGCAGGTAACCGCTGGTTGACGGAAAGACCCCGGCCGGCGGCCGGGGTCTCTCTGTCAGTTGTGGTCGGGCCTATTGGTTTCGACACGGGCGCTCGTTCCTCGCGGCCCGGCTCAACCAGCGGGAAGGCTTAACCAGCGGGAACTACTTCTTGCCCTGGTTCTTCACGGCCTCGATGGCTGCGGCGGCGGCGTCGGGGTCGAGGTAGCGGCCGCCCGGGGTGACCGGCTTGTAGTCCTCGTCCAGCTCGTAGAACAGCGGGATGCCCGTGGGGATGTTCAGGCCGGCGATGTCGGCGTCGGAGATGCCGTCGAGGTGCTTGACCAGCGCGCGCAGCGAGTTGCCGTGCGCCGTGATCAGCACCGTCTTGCCCGCGGCCAGGTCGGGGACGATGTGCGCCTCCCAGTAGGGCAGCATGCGCGCGACGACGTCCTTCAGGCACTCCGTGCGGGGGCGCTCGTCCTCGAGGATGTCGGCGTAGCGCGGGTCGTGCCACTGGCTGAACTCGTCGTCGATCTCGATCGGCGGCGGCGGCGTGTCGTAGCTGCGGCGCCACAGCATGAACTGCTCCTCGCCGTACTGCTCGAGGGTCTGGGCCTTGTTCTTGCCCTGCAGCGCACCGTAGTGACGCTCGTTCAGGCGCCAGCTGCGGCGCACCGGAATCCAGTGCCGGTCGCAGCCGTCGAGGGCCAGGTAGGCGGTGTGAATGGCGCGGCGCTGCAGCGAGGTGTGCAGCACATCGGGCAGGAGGCCCTCGGCCTTGAGCAGCTGTGCGCCCTTCTTGGCCTCGTCGACGCCCTTCTCATTGAGATCGACGTCCACCCAGCCGGTGAAGAGGTTCTTGGCGTTCCACTCGCTCTCGCCGTGGCGGAGCAGGATCAACTTCGCGGTCATGGCAGAACCCTACAGGTTCACCTGATGATGCCGAAGGTGTACCCGGCCTTCTTGTAGGCCTTGATGATCGCGGGGACCGACTTGGCCGTCAGCGTCTTGTCGGGGGTGTCGTGGCCGAGCACGACGGCGACCTTCTGCTCGGCGCGGATGGGCATCGTCGCGTTGCGGACCATGGCCTCGACGGTGGTGGGGCGGCGCGACGTCGGCGCGGAGTCCGCGGTGTCGGCGTTCCAGTCGAGCCAGCTGACGCCGTGCGCGGCCAGCTTCTCGTCCGCCGGTGCCATGTTCCTCCACGACATGTGGCCACCCGGGTAGCGCCAGCCTTCGGTGTCGAAGTCCTTCCCGAGGACCTCCTGCACCTTGGCGAGCGTGTCCAGGTACTCCTTCTCGATCCGCTTCGGGTTGGCCACCCTGCCCGGGTACAGCTTCGAGTAGTCGTGCGACCAGCTGTGCAGCGCGATCGAGTTGCCGCCGTCGATCTCCCTCTGCAGCAGCTCGGGCGCATCGTCGATCACGCTGCCGACGACGAAGAACGTGGCCCGCGCGTCGGCCTCCTTGAGGGCGTCGAGGATGATCGGCGTCGTCTTGTGATTCGGGCCGTCGTCGAAGGTGAGGAAGACGAGCTTCTTCTTCGGCGGCTTCTTCTTGCCCGAGATCCACCGCTGCACCGTCTTCGCCGAGTACGCGTACTCCGCGGCGGCGCCGATGTGGTTCGAGCCGGGGATCAGCTGATCCGGGGGAGTGGCGGGGACGCTCGGCGTGTCCGACGGGGTCGGAGAGGTCACCGACGGATCGGGGGTCGCGGGGGGAGTCGGCGGGGGAGTCTCGGTCGACGGGGCGCTGGGGGAGACCGGCGGCGTCGGCGTGACCGTGGGAGAGCCGGATGTCGACGGCGGATCCGACGGGGCTCCTTGAAGGCCCGCGGGGGCGCACGCCGTCGCGGCGAGGGCCGCGGCCGCCGACACGGCCAAGGCCGCGGTGCGAAGGCGGGGGAAGGGCATGGGACCGACCTCTCGGGAAAGTGTCATCTTCACCTTACGCGTTCCCGAGAGGCAGCTCGAATCGGCGACACTCCTGCCGCCGCCGGAAGCTCGTGCGGTGTCTGGCGCGACGGGCCGCTAGGCGTTCGGCCAGTCCTCGCCCTCGGGGACCTCGCCGGTGATGATGTAGATCACGCGGCGGCCGACGGCGACGGCGTGGTCGGCAAAGCGCTCGAAGTAGCGTCCGAGTAGCGCGACGTCGACGGCGCCCTCGATCGAGATGTCCGAGTCCTTGCGGAGCATCCGGGTGAACTGGTCGCGGCGCAGGTCGTCCATGCGCGAGTCGATCTCGGCGAGCCGGTGGGCCTCCTTGGCGTCGCGGTCCTTCAGCGAGATGCGGGCCAGGTCGATGATCTCGGTGGCGATGGTGGCCATCTCGCGGAAGCTCGGCTCGAACTCCTCCGGGACGGCGCGCGCCGGGTAGCGCAGGCGCGCGATCTTGGCGACGTGCGCCGCGAGGTCGCCCATCCGGGCCAGCTCGAACACCACGCGGATCGCGGAGACGATCGTGCGGAGCTCGCCGGCGACGGGCGCCTGCAGCGCGAGGAGGGAGAGGCACTTGTACTCCATCTCCTCGTGGATGCGATCCAGCTCGGCGTCGTTCGTGATGACGGCCTCGGCGCGCGCCAGGTCGGCGGTCAGCAGCGACTCGGAGCCCTCCTTGATCGCGGTCTCGACCAGCTCGGCCATGTGGACGAGGTTGTCGATGATCGCGTCTAGTTCCTCGTGGTAGCTAGTGCGCATATGCGGGTAACCCTCCTTGGGTCCTGAGTCTCGTAGAGTCTAGTGCTCAGCGTGTGCCCCCGAGGCTAGGGCGGGATGGGGACGCCGCCGTGGCGCCCGCGTGAACCGTAAGTGAACGACCGATGAAGTCTTCGGGAATGCCCCTGTCGGGGCCCGTTCGGGCGCGGCGCGGCCGGGAGCGACCTGCATATGATGGCGGCATGCACCCAGCCGTTGCCGGTCTCATCGGGGCCGGCCTAGCCCTTCTCGGCTGCCTGTTCGCCTGGCTCATCCACCGCGGTCGCGAGGGTCTGCGCCAGATCGAGGCGCAGCGGGCCGGCGCCCGCGTGTCGGCGGAGCTGCGGCAGGTTCTCGGCCTCATGCAGACCGGCGCGCTGCTCGTCGGCCCCCACGACGAGATCCTCGTGGTCAACGAGCCCGGCGAGACGATGGGCCTCGTCAGGGGGACGAGGGTCGGCTTCACGGAACTGCTCGACGTCGTCCGCGCCGTGCGCACCTCAGGCATCCCCTACGACGGGGTCGTCGTCCGCCAGCGCCAGCCCGGGGCGGAGGCCTTGGAGCTGACCGTGCGCGTGTCGCCGATGGAGGACGAGGACGTGCTGATCTTCGCCGTCGACGAGTCCGCCGCCAAGCGCGTCGACGCGGTGCGCCGCGACTTCGTCGCCAACATCTCGCACGAGTTGAAGACGCCGATCGGCGCGATCAGCGTGCTCTCGGAGGCGGTCGAGGTCGCCAAGGACGACCCGGAGGCCGTCGAGCGATTCGCGCTGAGGCTGCAGCGCGAGACGGCGCGCCTGGCGGAGTTGACCAACCAGATCATCGACCTCAGCCGCCTCCAGACGGAGAACCCCATGCTGGAGCACCACGTCGTCGACCTCTCCGAGGTGATCGACGAGGCCGTGTCCCGCTCGCGCGAGCGCGCGGCCCAGCGCGAGGTGAGCGTCATCGTCGCCCGCACCACCGAGGTCCGCGTGCTCGGGGACCGCTGGCAGCTCGCCGACGCCGTCGCCAACCTCGTGCAGAACGCCATCAGCTACTCCGACGAGCGCGCCCGCGTGACCATCAGCCTCGCGCTCGACGGCGATGTGGCCGAGGTGAAGGTGTCCGACAACGGCATCGGCATCAGGCCCGAGGACCAGGACCGCATCTTCGAGCGGTTCTTCCGCGTCGACTACGGGCGCTCGCGCGAGAGCGGCGGCACCGGCCTCGGCCTGTCGATCGTGCGGCACATCGCCGTCTCGCACGGCGGCGACATCCGGGTCTGGTCGCGCCCGGGCCAGGGTTCGACCTTCACGCTCAGCCTGCCCGCCTATCTGGGGGCCCCCGACGACGACCCGGAAGACGAGGAATGACGTGGCGAGGATCCTGATCATCGAGGACGAGGAGTCCTACCGCGATGCCACGAGCTTCATGCTCCGCAAGGAGGGCTTCGAGGTGTTCGAGGCCGCCGACGGCGCGGCCGGCCTCGCGCTCTACGACACGCACGGCGCGGACCTCGTCCTCCTCGACGTGATGATGCCCGGCATGCCCGGCACGGAGGTGTGCAGGCAACTGCGGGCGCGAGGTCCCGTCGGGATCGTGATGGTCACGGCGCGCGACTCGGAGATCGACAAGGTCGTGGGCCTGGAGCTGGGCGCTGACGACTACGTCACCAAGCCCTTCAGCCACCGAGAGCTCGTCGCCCGCATCCGCGCGGTGCTGCGCCGGGGCCAGGATCAGGAGCTCCTGCCCGACGTCCTGGAGGTGTCCGGCGTGCGCCTCGACGTCGAGCGCCACCAGGTGCAGGTCGGCGGGCAGGAGGTGCGGCTCGCGCTGCGCGAGTTCGAGCTCCTGGAGCTGCTGCTGCGCAATGCCGGGCGTGTGATGACCCGCGGCCAGCTGAT
>DAONOU010000179.1:0-5395 GCA_035409265.1 Arachnia sp.
AACACGTCGCCGGGGTAGGCCTCGCGGCCCGGCGGACGGCGCAGCAGCAGCGACATGGCCCGGTACGCCTCGGCCTGCTTGGTCAGGTCGTCGAAGATGATCAGGACGTGCTTGCCGGAGTACATCCAGTGCTGGCCGATGGCCGAACCGGCGTAGGGGGCGATGTACTTGAAGCCGGCGGGGTCGGAGGCCGGGGCGTGCACGATCGTCGTGTACTCCAGGGCGCCGGCCGCCTCGAGGGTGCCGCGCACCTCCGCGATGGTCGAGCCCTTCTGGCCGACGGCGACGTAGATGCAGCGGACCTGCTTTGTGGGGTCGCCCGACTCCCAGTTCGACTTCTGGTTGATGATCGTGTCGATCGCGATGGCGGTCTTGCCGGTCTTGCGGTCGCCGATGATCAGCTGGCGCTGGCCGCGGCCGATCGGAATCATCGCGTCGATGGCCTTGAGGCCGGTCTGCAGCGGCTCCCGGACCTCCTGGCGGTCCATGACGCCGGCGGCCTGCAGCTCGAGCGCGCGGCGTCCCTCGATGCCGCTGATCTCGCCGAGGCCGTCGATCGGGTTGCCCATCGCGTCGACCACGCGGCCGAGGTAGCCGTCGCCGACCGGGACCGAGAGGACGTCGCCCGTGCCGTGCACGATGGAGCCCTCGTCGATGCCCTCGGATTCGCCGAGGACGACGACGCCGATCTCACGCTCGTCCAGGTTCAGGGCGATGCCCAACGTGCCGTTCTCGAATCGCAGCAGCTCGTTCGCCATCGCCGAGGGAAGTCCCTCGACTCGGGCGATGCCGTCGCCGGAGCTGACGACGGTGCCGACCTCGGTGCGCGAGGCCCCCGACGGCTCGTAGCTCTTGACGAAGTCGTCGAGAGCGCTGCGGATCTCGTCCGGGCTGATGGTGAGTTCAGCCATTGCGTCCTACTTTCTGATTCTCACAGGTTGATGAGTTGCCGGCGGGCGTCTTCGAGCCGGGCAGCAACGGTTGATTCGTACACATCGTCGCCGAGGGAGACGTTCACGCCACCCAGTACGGCGGGGTCGACGGTGACCTGAACGGTGACCGTGGAGCCGACCTGGGCCTCGAGCGCGGACTTGAGCCGGGCGATCCGGCCGGGGTCCAGCTCGCGGGCGACGGTCACCTTGGCGATCCGCTGTCCGGCGAGCTTGGCGGCCATGTCCAGGTAGCCCTGAACCGTGAGCCCGAAGGTCCGGCGCCGCGCGTTGACGGCGCGGTTGACCAGCTGGGCCACCGTCGGCGACACCTTGCCCGACACCAGCCCGTCGACGAGGCCGCGCTTGGCCTCCACCGGGTAGGCGGGGTTGCGCAGGGCGGCGTCGAGGTCCGTGTTGCCGACCACGAGGGACGACACCTGGAACAGCTCGTCGGAGACCGCGTCCAGCCGCCCGGTGTCCCGGGCCTGGCGGAGCGCGAGGCGCACCCCCTGCCGGTCCAGCGCCGCGACCAGAGCGGTGCCGCTGCGGTGGGACGCCGTGACGACGGCCTCGAGCACGGCGAGCGTGGCGGGGGCGACCCTTCCGGCGAACAGTCGCTGGGCCAGCTCGGCCCGTGACTCGTCGGAGGCCGACGGGTCTGACAGCGATCGACGCAGCATCGGCTGACCGTCGAGCAGATCGACGACGGCGAACAGCTCGGCGGCCGTGTCGGCATCGGTGGTGATGCCGTCAATCGCGCCGTCGAGCTCGGCGATGGCGGCGTCGCGGGCCGTCATCGGGCCTGACCTGCCGTCTCAAGCTCGGCGAGGAACCGGTCGATGGTGCGCTGGGCGCGCTCGTCGTCGGTCAGGGACTCGCCGACGATCTTGCCCGCGAGGTCCGTGGCGAGGCCGCCGACCTCTCCGCGCAGTTCGACGAGCAGCTGCGAGCGCTCTGCCGCCAGCTGGGCACGGCCGGCGTCGAGGATCCGGGACGACTCCTTGACCGCCTTGTCGCGCGCCTCGGCGAGGATCGTCGCCGACTGGTTCTTGGCGTCCTCGCGGATGCGGGCCGCCTCGTCGCGCGCTGCCGTCAGCTGGTGGGTGTAGTCGGCGAGCGCCGCCTCGGCTCGCGCCTCGGCCGCGGCCGCGCGCTGCATGCCACCCTCGATCTTGTCGGCCCGCTCCGCGTACATCTTCTCAAACGCGGGGACGATCGCCTTCCACATGATCAGGGTGATCACGAGCGCCAGCACGATGCCGACGATGATCTCGATCGGGTGGTGGGGCGCAAGAGGCCCGAGATTGATCTCTTGCAGCACCCCAAGAGTGGGGACCATGACGCCGCTCAGAGGACGAATGCGAGGGCGATGGCGATGATGGCGAGCGCCTCAACGACGGCGAAGCCGATGAAGGCGGTGCTCATCATCGCGCCGCGAGCCTCGGGCTGACGGGCGGTGCCGTTGATGACCGACGCGAAGATCCAGGCCACGCCGAGGGCGGGGGAGATCGTCGCGATGCCGTAACCGATCATGTTCAGGTTGCCGGAAATCGAGATTTCGAGGAGGGACAGCATCTTTTTCCTTTCGGATGGCTTCTTGGGCTCGGGCGAGCCGGAAGTCGGGTTTTGGTCAGTGCGCCTCGGCGATCGAGGTCGACACGTACTGGGCGGTCAAGACGGTGAAGATGTAGGCCTGGAGGGCGCCGATGAACAGCTCAAGCAGCAGGATGACGATGCTGAACAGCAGCGAGACGCCGCCGGCCACGTTGTAGAACGTGTTGTCGGCGTAGGTCAGGAGGAACCCGCCGCCCACCACGAACACCAGCACCACGAGGTGCCCGGCGAACAGGTTGGCGAAGAGACGGAGAGCCAGCGTGACCGGGCGGGTGATGAAGGTGGCGAGGAACTCCAGCGGCATCACGAGCGGCAGCAGGTAGCCGGGCACGCCCTCGGGGATCAGCGACTTCTTCAGGAAGCCGAAGCCCCACTTCTTGAAGCCTGCCCCCACGTAGGCGCACCAGGCGAGAATCGCGAGGCCGTAGGCGTAGCCGACGTTCGAGAAGGTCGGGTACATGAAGAGGAAGAACTCGCCGAACCAGTTGTTCACCAGGATGAAGGAGAACAGCGCGAGCAGGAACGGCAGGAACTTGCGGAAGTCGTGGTGCAGGATGTCGCGGGCGATGCCGTTGCGCACGAACTCGTAGACGTATTCGGCCAGGAACTGGCCCTTGGTCGGCTTCACCTTGAGGCTGCGCGCCGCGAGCCACCACAGGACGATGACCAGCACCGCGCCGATGACGGCCTGGAGGAACGGCTTGTTCACCCAGTCGGGCAGAACCCCCGGCCACACGGAGTCGAAGAGGAAATCGTGCACGCCGGGCGGGGTGTAGCCGCCCCCCGACTCCATCGGAAGTAGTGCAAAGGTCACGTACCGCTCCCGTATCGTTTGATGATCAGGTAGATGCTGCTTGCCAGCCCCAGGATCAGGCCCAGCGGCAACAGCCACGAGGTTTTCAGGAAATGGTCACCGGCCCAGCCCAGTCCCCCGTAGAAAATGATTCCCGCGAGGATGTAGCTGAGCACAACCATGCCGTCCTCGTTGCCCGAAGGACCAGAACGTTCTGGACCCTTGGTTGGCGAATCGGTGGTGCCCATGTCGGTAGGAGCCTAGCGTAAGAACGCGGGGGTTATCCACATCAGGCGTCATCCTGAACATCGGGAGGCTCGTACTCGGTGTCGTACACCGGCACCCTCTGCCGCGCGGCGACGAGCACCACGCCGGTCACCCAGGCGAACACCGTTCCCGCAACGCTCGCCACCAGCCAGGGTGGCGAGACGAGGGGCGCGACCTGCGGGAGGCCGAGCAGCAGCCACAGACCGGCGGCTATGCCGATCACCCGCACGGCGTAGCTCACCAGCACGAGGATGAGGCCGCGCACCGGCTCCAGCTCGGAGGCGACGACCTCCAGCGCCTGCCCGATGCCGTAGAAGACGACGACGGCGGCGAACCCGAGCGCGGCCGTGAGCGCGGCGCCGGGCCCGCCCATCGCGAGCGCCAGCCCGATCACCGTGAACCCGACGACGTGGCCGAGGACGACCCCGCCCATCATCATCTGGCGCGCCCGCAGGGTGGCCGCCGTCACCCTCCGCTCAGCCACGGCTCTCCTCCAGGATCGGCCGGACGGGACGCCGCGTGAGAAAGGCGAGCAGCACCACGGCAAGCAGCACGAGGGCGGCCACCATGACCTGATGCGTCAACGCGATCGCGACGAGGCCGAACGAGACGGCGGCCGTCCAGGCGTACATCAGCAGCACCGCCCCGCGGTGGGAATGCCCGCGCTCGAGCAGCCGGTGGTGCAGGTGCTGCTTGTCGGCGGAGAACGGGTGCTGGCCACGCGACGCCCGGCGCACCCAGGCGAGCACGAGGTCGAGCAGCGGCAGCGCGAGCGCCGCCACCGGGAGCAGGATCGGCAGCATCGCGGGGATGACGTCGCTGCCCGCCGCGACCGCCCCGGAGTCGAGCTGGCCGGTGAAGGAGATCGCGCTCAAGGCCATGAGGAGGCCGAGCAGCATCGCGCCGGTGTCGCCCATGAACATCTTGGCCGGGTGCCAGTTGTGGAGGAGGAAGCCGAGCGCGATCCCGCAGGTCGCCACCGTGACGAGGCTCGCCGTCGTCGAGCGGATGAGCTCCTGCTCGTAGGCCAGCACGTAGGTGTAGACGAAGAAGGCCCCGGACCCGATCGCCACCACGCCGGCGGCCAGCCCGTCGAGGCCGTCGACCATGTTGACGGCGTTCACGCAGAGCGCGATCACCACGACGGTGATCATGATGCTGCTCGCCGGGTCGAGCCCCACGATCCGGTCCGGCAGCGGGATCCAGTAGAGCCGCACGCCCCCGGCGACGGCCACGCCCGCGGCCGTGATCTGTCCCGCGAACTTCGCCCAGGGGGGCAGGTCGTACTTGTCGTCGAGCACCCCGACCACGCAGATCACGAGCCCCGCCCACAGCACCGCGTACGCGTCGTGCGCGACGCGGGCGTATCGCCCGAGGAAGGGCATCTCGAGGGCGAGCAGGAAGGCGACCGCGAGGCCGCCGAGCATCGCCACCCCGCCGAGGTAGGGGATGGGGAACGTGTGCACGTCCCTGCTGCGCACCGGCGCCAGCATTCCCGTCCGCATGGCGAGGCTGCGGCAGAGTCCTGCCAGCAGATGGGTCACGCCCGCCGCCACCAGCAGCACGAGGAGATACTCGCGCATCAGGCGTCGGGCTGCTCGGCCTTGGGCGCGACCGTCGGCGCGTGCTCCCGGAGCATCTCCAGCGAGAGGGCGCCGTCGCGCAGGACCACGCCGTCGGGCGTGCTCGCGAAGTCGACGATGGTCGAGGCGACGCCGCCCGGCGCGGTCCCGCCGTCGAGGTAGACCGAGACGCGGTCGCCGAGCTGGGCGAGGGCCTCGGCGACGGT
>DAONOU010000180.1:0-5360 GCA_035409265.1 Arachnia sp.
AGCTTGATCAGCACCTGCGCGGCGACGCCCTCGCCCTCGCGGATCAGCCCGAGCAGGATGTGCTCGGTGCCGATGTAGCTGTGATTCATCTGCAGCGCCTCGCGGAGCGACAGCTCCAGCACCTTCTTGGCGCGCGGGGTGAACGGGATGTGCCCCGTGGGGACCTGCTGGCCCTGGCCGATGATCTCCTCGACCTGCGCCCGCACCGCTTCCAGCGCGATTCCGAGCGACTCCAGCGCCTTGGCCGCCACGCCCTCACCCTCGTGAATGAGGCCGAGCAGGATGTGCTCGGTGCCGATGAAGTTGTGGTTGAGCAGCTTCGCCTCGTCCTGAGCCAGGACGATCACGCGCCGCGCCCGGTCGGTGAACCGTTCGAACATGAAACTTCCCTCCTGTTGCTATCGACGACGTCGCGTCGGCAACTTCTTCCAAGCTTACTAACGACTGGCCAAACCAACTCGATCCATGGTTCACCGAGCGAGAACATGCAAAAGCCGGCGGGGCGCTCGCGCGCCCCGCCGGCCCTAGCCGAAGGTCAGTTGGCGGCCTCGTAGGCCTCCATCACGTTGCCCGGGATGCGGCCGCGGTCGGAGACCTCGTAGCCGTTGGCGCGAGCCCAGTCGCGGATCTCGGCCAGGCCTCCCTTCGAGGAACGCGCGACGGGCTTGCGGCCGGCGGGAGCGGCCTTGCGGCGACCAACCCGCTCCGCCTTCGCGATGAACGGCGCAAGCGCGGCCTCGAGCTTGGCGATGTTCGCCTCGCTGAGGTCGATCGTGTAGGCCGCCTTGTCGAGCGAGAACTCGACGGCGCGCGCGTCGGCGCTGCCGTCGATGTCGTCGGTGAGAATGACGCGGATCTCTCGTGCCACAGGGGACTCCTTCTACATATCGTTGAGAGCTATCATGTAGACCCTACAATCATTTCCCGCCGAATACCAAGAGAAAAAGGCCGATGACGATTCTGCGCGCATTCACCGTCGGCGGTTTAGGCCTTCCCGACCACGAACCGATCTCGCTCGGGACGCGTCACCCGAGCAGCATCTCGCTCATTCGCATTCAGGCCGAGATCGACGGCGACGAGATCGTGGCGGCAGATGTCGCGAATGGATATGGCCATCGCGGCGCCGAGAAGCTGTTCGAGGTGCGCGATTATCGTTCCATGATCATGCTGGCGGACAGGCATGATTGGCTGGCCGCATTCAGCGGCGAACTCGGCTTGGCGCTGACCCTCGATAACGCCATGCGGCTCTCTCCCCCGCCGCGCGCCTCGGTGCTGCGGACCCTGCTGGCCGAGCTCGCGCGCGTCCACAGCCACCTCTCCTTCCTCAGCTACCTGGCAGACGACGAGCTGTCGCCGACGCTGTGGGGCACCGTCGAGGCCCTCAGGGGGCGATTCCTCGCCTGGGCGGGCAACCGGGTTCACCCCATGCTGAACCGCGTCGGCGGCCTCGCGTCCGACGCGCCCGAGGAATGGCTGGGCGCGCTCGACCCGGTCCTCGACGACGTCGCCCGCCTCGCCGCCGCCCTCCGCGGGAGGCTCGCCGCCACCGATCGGTTTCGCGGTCTCGCCGTTCTCGACCGCGACGCGTGCCTCGGCTACGGGCTCTCGGGCCCCGTGTCCCGCGCCGCCGGGCTCGATCTCGACCGACGCGCCACCGGCTACCTCGCCTACGACCGCGTCTTCGTCCCGGCCCCCGGCCGAACGGCCGGCGACGCCGACGCGCGCCTCGGCGTGCTGATCGACGAGCTGGACGCCTCCGCGGACATGGTGCGGGCGGCGCGCGCCCTGGCGGCGGAGACGCCGGGCGAGGTGTCGACCAGGCTGTCGCGACGCCTGAAGGTCCCCGAGGGCGAGCACGTCACCGACATCGAGGCGCCCTGGGGCATCGCGTCCTGCCTGATGGTCTCCCGCGGCGGCCAGACGCCCTGGCGCGTGGGCCTGCGCACGCCGTCGTTCGCGAACCTCTCCGCGCTCGGCCCCGCCCTCGTCGGCGCGCGCGTCACGCAGCTGCCCGACGTCGTCGCCAGCCTCGGCTACACCGTCGGGGACGCGGACAAGTAGCAACGCAAACCCCCGGCACGGGGCCGGGGGCTGTGGGCGCGGCTAGGTCAGGCGCGCATCCGGAGGTCGGGCAGCTCGTCGAGGTTCAGCTTCGCGAGGTCGACCATCGTGGGGTGCTCCTCCTCGCCCCAGATGTCGTCGATGCTCGGGCGCACGGCGTTGCGGGGAAGCCTCTGGATGTTGGTGATCTCCTCGGACTCGAGTTCCGCGATGCGGGCCTCGAGCTGCTCGATGCGGGCCTGGCGCTCGGCGACCTCGGCGCGCAGCCACACGGCGTTGCCGCGCATGGACGAGAGCTCGCTCTTGGCGGCGCCCAACTGGGAGCGCAGCTTGGCGATCACGGCCTGGAGATTCTCGGCGCGGGCGTTGAAGCGGCCGATCATGGCCACGGACTCCTCGTGGAAGCGGGACGCCTGCTGCGCGCGCAGCGTCACCTCGTGCTTCATCTCGGTGGCGTGGCGGGCGCGCTCGGCGGCCAGCTCGCGGCTGGCGAACCAGAACGCGGCCAGCGCCATGGCGACGGCGACGACGACGCCGGCGCGGACCACCCAGACGCCGCCGAGGAGCGAGGCGAGGGACGCGACGGTCCCCACCGCGAGGATCGCGACGGCGACCGTACGTTCAGAGGATTTCGATGCAGCGCGACGACCAGCCATGCCGCGAATTGTAACGTCTGTCCACGCGACACGCCGTCTCCGGACCGGCGTGTCCGGAGTTTCAGGCGGTCTTCGGATGGCCGCGCCCCGTGGTCCCCTCGCCCGGCTCGCCGGGGCTCCCCGTCGCGTCGTCATCGTCGTCCCCGTCGTGCACCACGCACGCGCGCTCCAGCAGCGCTCCCGCGCCGGCCAGGAGGAGCGCCGCGACGATCGTCGCCGCCCCCTGGATGACCCGCGCCGACGGCAACGGGGCGTCGAACCGGGTGATGTAGCGCATCACGTAGACCACGTGCCCGCCGGCCAACACCGCGCCGGTGACGATCGCCGCCTTGGCGATGGCGACGGCGGCCAGGCCCTCCTGGGGGCCGACCTTGTGCTCCTCGCGCCGCTTCGGCAGCGTGCGACGGTAGATGAGGACCGCGCCCGCGAGCAGCACGAGCAGGATGGGAACCGACCAGGGCACCACGGGGGGAAAGCCGCCCGCGGCCTCGAACGCGAGCAGGATCAGCCCGCACAGGGCCGCACCCGCCAGGACCGCCACCACGGCCTGACGGGCGGTGGTCAGGCCGAGCTTGGGCCGCTCGCTCAAAAGCCGGTGCCGGTGAAGGTGATGACGATGTCGTCGCGTCGCGTGACCAGCGAGGTGTCGACCTCGTCGACCAGCTCGGCGATCGGGCCGTGGCCTGCGATGTCGCCGTTGGGGTCGATGTCGAGCCACGGCACGAGCACGAAGGCGCGCTCGTGAGCGCGCGGGTGCGGCAGCTCGATGTCACCCTCGGAGATGCGCTTGCCGACCATGATCACGTCGATGTCGAGCGTGCGGGGTCCGCCGACGACCTCGCGGGTGCGGCCGAAGTTCTGCTCGATCGCGCCGCACCGGTCGAGGATGGTCAGCGGCTCCATCGTGGTCTCGGCGACGACGACGAGGTTCAGGAAGTCGTCCTGCGCGGGGCCGCCACCGACGGGGGTCGTCTGATAGACCGGGGAGACGTCGACCAACGCGAGGTCCGGGGTGTCCGCGAGGAACTCGACGGCCTCCTGCAGGATGGTCGCCGAGTCGCCCATGTTGGACCCGAGGCTCAGGACGACCTTGGAGATGGGGCGAAGGTTGCCAAGGGTGTCGACGTCGATCTCGAAGGGGCCGTTGGACATCACTTACTTACTCCTACTGATCGTGACCGAGACGTCCGCGAAGCTCTGGCTCAGCGGCGCCCGGGGCTTGTGCACCGTTACCGTGACGCGCTCCACTTTGCCATGCTCCAGGCACTTGTCGGCAATCTCGCCGGCCACCGTCTCGATCAAGTCTCGCGGTTCGCCGGTGATGATCGCCTCCACGTCGTCGGCCACATCGGCGTAGCTGACGGTGTCTGCGAGCGCGTCGGAACGCGTCTCCAAAGGAAGCTCGAGGATCACATCGACGACGAACGGCTGGCCCTGCCTGCGCTCCTCGGGGAACACCCCGTGATAGCCGGTCGCGGCCAGCCCGGTCAGCGTGATGCGGTCGATGATGCCTCCTCTGGTCGCCTCCGAGACTAGCGCACGGGGTCGGGCCGGGTGAGGCGGGATGCGACGGCGATGGCGTCGGCCTGCGTCTGCACCTCGTGCGTCCGGACGGCCCACACGCCGTGCAGCGCGCTCCAGAAGGTAACGGCCGCGGTGGCGGCGTCCCGCCCGGCCGGAGGTCGGCCGTCGAGCAGCCCGCCGAGGAAGGCCTTGCGGGAGGCCCCGACGATCACCCGGTGTCCCATTCCGACGAATCGCTCCAGGTGGCCGATCAGCTCCCAGTTGTGGTCCCAGGTCTTCGCGAAGCCGATCCCCGGGTCGAGGACGATCCGGTCCTCGGCGACGCCCGCGGCCAGCGCCGCGTCGCGTCGCGCGAGCAGCTCCTCGGCGACGTCGCCCACCACGTCGCCGTAGACGGCGGCGTCCTGCATCCGCGCCGAGTGCCCCCGCCAGTGCATGAGGCAGAGGTCGACCCGCCACTCGGCGGCGACGGTCAGCAGGTCGGGGTCGGCGAGGCCGCCCGAGACGTCGTTGATCAGGACCGCCCCCGCCTCCACGGCCCGCTCGGCGACCTCCGCGCGCATGGTGTCCACGGAGACCTTGACCCCCTCCGCCGCGAGCGCCCGGACGACGGGGAGGACGCGCGAGAGCTCCTCGCCCGCCGACACCCGTTCGGCCCCGGGGCGCGTGGACTCGCCCCCGACGTCGATCAGGTCCGCGCCGTCGGCCAGCATCTGCCGCGCGTGCGCGACGGCGAGCGCGGGATCGAGGTACGAGCCGCCGTCGGAGAACGAGTCGGGAGTGACGTTGAGGATGCCCATGACGAGGGTCACGCGGTCACCGCCCGAGGATCAGGCTCATCGCCTCGGCGCGGGTGGCGGCGTCGCGCAGCTGACCGCGGACGGCCGACGTGACGGTGCTGCTGCCCGGCTTCCGGACGCCGCGCATGGTCATGCAGGTGTGCTCGGCCTCGACGACGACCATGACGCCGCGTGCGCCGAGGTGCTCCACGAGCGCGTCGGCGATCTGGGTGGTCAGCCGCTCCTGCACCTGCAGGCGGCGGGCGTAGAGCTCGACCAGGCGGGCGAGCTTCGACAGCCCGGTGACGCGGCCGTCGGCCGAGGGGATGTAGGCGACGTG
>DAONOU010000181.1:0-5343 GCA_035409265.1 Arachnia sp.
TCGAGGATCAGGCGCAGCACGCCGTGGGTCGACGGGTGCTGCGGGCCCATGTTGACGACGACGGTCTCGTCGCCGCGCTCGGCCTGCTCGCTCGCGATGTCGGCCCAGTCGCCGCCCTGCGCCAGGTAGACGCGGTCGGCGTGCTCGTCGCCGGAGCCCGCGAAGATGTCCTCGGTAGCTGCGTGGGTGCTCATTAGGAGTAGTTCCTCCTCTGATCGGGAGCGGGCACCTTCGCGCCCTTGTACTCGACGTCGACGCCGCCCAGCGGGTAGTCCTTGCGCTGCGGGTGGCCGCGCCAGTCGTCCGGCATCAGGATGCGGGTCAGCGACGGGTGGCCGTCGTAGACGATCCCGAACATGTCCCAGGTCTCGCGCTCGTGCCAGTCGGCCATGGGATAGGTGGCGACCACGGACGGGATGTGCGGGTCGTCGTCGGGGCAGCTCACCTCGAGGCGCACCCGGCGGTTGTGGGTGTAGCTCAGCAGGTGGTAGACCGAGTGCAGCTCGTGGCCGGTGTCGCCGGGGTAGTTCACGCCGGAGACCGACACGCAGACCTCGAAGCGGAGGAACGGGTCGTCGCGGAACGCCTGCACCGTCTTGAGCAGGTGCTCGCGGGGCACGTAGATCGTCAGCTCCCCGCGGTCGAAGAGCACCAGCTGGCCCTCGAGCTCCGGAACGACCTCGAGCGCGCGGCCGTGGATGGCGTCGAACGGCTCGCCGAACGGGCCGACGGTCTGGCCCGGCATCGCGTACTCGCGGACGAGGCCGCCGTAGCCGGAGGTGTCTCCGGAGCCCGCGCCGGCCCACATGCCCTGCTTCGTGCGGATGACCGGGCGCTCGGCGGAGGCCGCGCCGTCGGACACCGGGAGGTTGTCGGGAGTCTGCTCGCTCATCGCATGAGGCCCTTCATCTCGATCTTGGCGGGCGCGGCGAGCGCCAGCTGCTCGGCCTCCTCGATGGCGGCGGCCTCGTTCGGGCCGATCGGGCGGTGCTGGACCCTCTCGCGCAGCTTGAACATGGCGTCGATCAGCATGTCGGGGCGGGGCGGGCAGCCGGGCAGGTACATGTCGACGGGGAGGAAGTGATCGCAGCCCTGGACGATGGCGTAGTTGTTGAACATGCCGCCGGACGAGGCGCAGGCGCCCATCGCGATGACCCACTTCGGGTTCGGCATCTGGTCGTAGACCTGGCGCACGACGGGGGCCATCTTCTGGGAGACGCGGCCCGACACGATCATCAGGTCGGCCTGGCGCGGCGAGGCGCGGAACACCTCTTGGCCCCAGCGGCCGGCGTCGAACCGCGGCGTGCCGTAGGCCATCATCTCGATCGCGCAGCAGGCCAGGCCCATGGTGGCAGGCCAGAACGACGCCTTGCGCACCCAGCCGAAGATCCCCTCGACGGTGGTCAGGAGGATGCCGCTGGGGAGCTTGTCTTCGATACCCATATCAGTGAGTTCCAATCATTCCCAGTCGAGGCCCTTGCGGCGCAGGACGTAGAAGTAAGGGACGAAGAAGAGCACGATGAAGATGACCATCGCGATCTTCGTGAACCATTCGAGCTGGTTGAACGCCACGGCCCACGGCAGGAGGAAGACGACCTCGATGTCGAAGACGATGAACATCATGGCGGTGATGTAGTACTTCACCGGGAACCGGCCGCCGCCGACGGGCTGCGGGGTGGGCTGGATGCCGCACTCGTAGCTGTCGTACTTCGCGCGGTTGTAGCGAGCCGGGCCGACGACCGCGCTGAGCCCCATGGACACCAGGACGAACAAGGTGGCGAGCAGCACCATGCCCACGATCGGGATGTAAGGATTCATCGTTTACTCATTCCTTCCGATCAGGCCGACGGGGCGGCCTTGCAGAGCGCGTTGATGATGCGGTCCATCGCGTCACCGTCGTTTTTGTCGGTGAGGTTGGCAAGCAACTTAAGCACGAAACGCATCAGCGTCTTGCGCGGCAGGCCATATTTCGTGCAGATATGCATGATCCGCGGGTCGCCGATCAGCTTCACGAAGACGGTGCCCAGCCGGTAGTACCCGCCGAGCTCCGCCTTCAGGCGCTCGGGGTAGGCGCGCATCGCCTTCTCCGCCGACGCGGTGCCGAAGCCCCGGGAGCGCGCCTCGGCGATGGCCTCGGCGGCCATCTCCGCGGACTCCATCGCGTACGGGATGCCCTCGCCGTTGAACGGGTTGACCATGCCGCCGGCGTCGCCGACGAGGACGTGGCCCCGGCCGTAGTGCGGCTGCCGGTTGAAGGCCATGGGCAGCGCGGCGCCCTGCACCTTGCCCACCATGTTCTCGTCGCGGAAGCCCCACTCCTCCGGGGTGTTGTCGAGCCAGCGCTTCAGCAGCGCGCGGTAGTCGGTCTGCCCGAAGCTCTTCGAGGTGTTGAGGACGCCGAGGCCGACGTTGCTCGTGCCGTCGCCCATGCCGAAGATCCAGCCGTAGCCGGGCATCAGCGTCGACTCGTGCGGCTTGCCGTCCCAGAGTTCCAGCCAGCTTTCGAGGTAGTCGTCGTGCGTGCGGGGGCTCGTGTAGTAGGTGCGCACGGCCACGCCCATGGGCCGGTCGTCGCGCTTGTTCAGGCCCATCGAGACCGAGAGCCGCGAGGAGTTGCCGTCGGCGGCGACGACGATGGGCGCGGTGAAGCTGCGCCCGTCCTTGGTGGTGACGCCGGTGATCCGGCCCGTGCGGTCGTCGAGGATGCCGGCGTCGACGTTCGCGCCCTCGACGAGGTTCGCGCCGCTGCGGACCGCCTCCTGCGCGAGGATGTTGTCGAAGTCGGCGCGGGGGCGCTGCAGCCCGTGCGGCGGGAAGTCGGTGAGGTCCGGCCAGGGCAGCTCGAAGGGCTCGGTGCGGCCGCCGTAGACCCGCAGGCCGTAGTTGTGGATCCAGCCCGCCTCCCTCGACGTGTCGATGCCGAGCCGGGTGAGCGCGCGCGTGGCGCGCGGGGTGAGGCCGTCGCCGCACACCTTCTCGCGCGGGAACTGGGACTTCTCCAGGAGGGTGACGCTCAAACCGTGGCGGGCGAGGTAGGCGGCGGCGGTCGATCCGCCGGGTCCGGCTCCGACGACGACCACGTCGGATTCGACGGCAGCCTCACCCGCGGGCTGGGCCTTCGACATTCGGTCTCCTGTTTTGTCCGGGGAACGGCGCATCTTCCGGGTCAGTCTAGGGGTGGGCAGACGGATCGGCCAACCCAACCCACACTTCCGCTACTGGCAAGCGACTAGGCCTTTTGTTCATATTTTCGTTACTACTACATTGCGTAAAAATGTGCGTGCGGACGCCGCCAGCCGGGCTCGCCCGACTCGCGAGCGCGTGATCCCGTGGCTATGCTCGCGAAGGTGATCCTCGACTTCGGCTCCGCGCGCATGCGCGCCACGACCGTCGCGATCGACGACCCGGGGCCGTTGGAGCGCTTCCTTCCCGAGAGCGGACCCGGCGGCGCGTTCATCCGGCGGGGAGAGGGCTTCGTGACGCTGGGAGAGGTCGCCCGCTTCGAGACCGACCGCCTCGAGGCCGCCGACGTCTGGTGGGACGAGATCTCCAGCCAGATCGACCACGACTCCGAGATGCCGGGCGAGTTCGGCACCGGTCCGCTCGCCGTCGGCTCCTTCACCTTCGACCCCGACCGCTCCGAGGAGCGCTCGGTGCTGAGCGTTCCCCAGGTCGTGGTGGGGCGACGAAGCGGCATGGCGTGGATGACCCGGCTCGGCACGGGCCGGTTCGACGCCACGCTGCCGCCCGTCGGCGAGCCGACGCGCGCGCCGTCGGGCGTGGCCCTGGCCGGCGGGGCCGTGGGCCGCCGGGTGTGGACGGAGATCGTCGGCGAGGTCGTCTCGCTGATCCGCCGGGGCGAGGTGAGCAAGGTCGTGCTGGCGCGCGACCTGCGGGTCGAGGCCGACGAGCCGATCGACCTGCGTCACCTGCTCGCGCGGCTGATCGATCGCTATCCGATGACGTGGACCTACCTGATCGACGGCATGGTCGGCGCGACGCCGGAGCTGCTGCTGCGCCGCCAAGGCGGCCTCGTCACGTCGCGGGTGCTCGCGGGCACCGTCTGGCACGACCCCAAGGGCAGCGATCCGCTCCTGCTCGCGGCCGAGCTGGCGCGCTCGAGTAAGGACAGCGCGGAGCACGAGTTCGCCGTCGAGTCCGTCGCCCAGGCCCTCGCGCCCTACTGCGCCGCGATGAACGTTCCGGAGGCGCCGTCGGTGCTGAAGCTCCCGAACGTGATGCACCTCGCAACGGACATCACGGGGGTCGCGCTGCCGGGTGCGAGCTCGGTCGCGCTGGCCGCGGCCCTTCATCCGAGCGCGGCCGTGTGCGGAACCCCCACCCACCTCGCGATGGACATCATCAGCGAGCTGGAGTCCATGGACCGCGGCCGCTACGCCGGCCCCGTCGGCTGGATCGACACCACCGGCGACGGCGAGTGGGCCATCGCCCTGCGCGGCGGCCACGTCCGCCCGGACACGCCGAACGAGATCCAGCTCTTCGCCGGCGCCGGCATCGTCGCCGACTCCGACCCCGCGATCGAACTCGCGGAGACACGGGCGAAGTTCATCCCCATGCTCCAAGCCCTGGGCTTGGAGCCCTGACGCCGGTCCCCCGCCGCGGGTTGGGCCGGATAGAGCGGACGGGACTGCTCAGCCGCCGAGCAGCATCGTGACGACCTTCACCACCCCGGTGACGTCGTATCCGGTGCGGTCAACTTTGGTGATCCGATCCACCGCGAATGTCCGCGGCTGCTCGCCGATGGCGTAGGAGCCTTCAGCCAACTCGACCCGCGTCGCCCACGGACGGCGGGCGCTCGTCATGGGGACGGCGATGACCAGACCGAGGCTCTTGGCCAGCCGCTCGTCCGACAGCACGAGGTGCGGACGGTGTCCACGCTGCTCGTGGCCCCGCGTAGGCTCCATGGAAACCCAGGCCACATCGCCGCGGCTCGGGACCTCGGCGGTCACGGGTTTTCGACCTCCGACGCGGCATCCTCGATCCGGTAGTCCTGGTCCAGGTCGTCGCCGTCGGCGGACATCGCTGCGGCATACTCCTCGGGCGTGACCTCGGCGAAGGTGGCCCAGAACTGGCCGCGTTCATGCTCGTCCAGCAGCAGCCTCAGGAACCCATCAACGGTCTCCGCCTGCCGCGCTGCCCCGGCCTTGATGCGGGAGCGCGTGTCGGTCTGAATGGCGATCGTGGTGCGACTCATGTCACGAGAATAGTCTGATGCTCAAGTCAGACCAAGGGATAGACGAGCCCCTTTGGGGCACGACTCAGTTGGTTAGGGAAGTGCTGATGAATGGCGCTACTGGGCTGGAGATCGGCTGAGTCTGGTCT
>DAONOU010000182.1:0-5339 GCA_035409265.1 Arachnia sp.
CCGCGCCCGCCCCGGCCGCGGCACCCGCCGTCGTTGAGGCCGCGCCCCCGAAGGAGCCGCGGCCCTGGTGGCACCAGGTCGTCGCGGTCGGCCTCGGCGCGCTCGTGCTGATCGCCGCCCTGACGCTCGCGCCGTCGAGCTTCGTGGGCCTGTTCGGCATCTTCGCGCTCGCGGGCGTCGTCGGCTACTACGTGGTCTGGAACGTGACGCACGCGCTGCACACCCCGCTCATGAGCGTCACCAACGCGATCAGCGGCATCATCGTCGTCGGCGCGATGACTCAGCTGGCCAGCGACAGCATGCTGGTCAAGATCGTCGCGTTCGTGGCCGTGCTGCTGGCCTCCATCAACGTGTTCGGCGGCTTCACCGTGACCGCGCGCATGCTCAACATGTTCAAGAAGGGCTGATCGACCATGCTCACGAACTTCATCAACGCCACCTACATCGCCGCCGGGCTGATGTTCATCCTCGCGCTGGCCGGGCTCTCGAAGCACGAGACGGCGCGCAAGGGCAACGTGTACGGGATCATGGGCATGGTGTTCGCGCTCGTCGCGACCAACTTCGCCATCGCCTACACCGACTACGCCAACCACAACCTCCGGCCAGACGCCGCGGCCATGCTCTACGCGGCGCTCGGCATCGGCGCGGTCATCGGCATCTGGAAGGCCCGCAAGGTCCAGATGACCGGCATGCCCGAACTGATCGCGCTGCTGCACAGCTTCGTCGGCGCCGCCGCGGTGCTCGTCGGCTTCAACGTGCACCTCGACCACGCCAACCCCGACGCGCTGCACATGATCGAGGTCTACCTCGGCATCTTCATCGGCGCCGTCACGTTCACGGGCTCTCTCGTGGCGTGGGGCAAGCTCAACGGCAAGGTGAAGTCCAAGCCGCTGACGCTGCCGGGGCGGCACTGGCTGAACCTGGCCGTCATCGTCGCGCTGGTGCTGCTTGGCTGGTGGTACCTCTCGACCGGCTCGATCGTCCCGCTGGCCATCGCGACCGTGCTCTCGCTGCTGCTCGGCGCCCACCTGGTCGCGGCCATCGGCGGCGCCGACATGCCGGTGGTCATCTCGATGCTGAACTCGTACTCCGGCTGGGCGGCCGCCGCCAGCGGCTTCATGCTGGACATGACCGTCCTGATCATCACGGGCGCGCTCGTCGGCGCGTCCGGCGCCATCCTCAGCTACATCATGTGCAAGGCCATGAACCGGCAGTTCGTCTCGGTCATCCTCGGCGGGTTCGGCGACGCCGTCGCCACCTCCGACGGCGGCCCCCAGGGCGAGCACCGCGAGGCCTCGCGCCAGGACGTCGCGACGATGCTGGCCGACGCGCAGTCGGTGATGATCGTGCCCGGCTACGGCATGGCCGTCGCCCAGGCCCAGCACGCCGTCGCGGACCTGACCGAGCGCCTGCGTCGCGCGGGGACGAAGGTCGGCTTCGGCATTCACCCCGTCGCCGGCCGCCTGCCGGGGCACATGAACGTGCTGCTTGCCGAGGCCCACGTCCCCTACGACATCGTCTACGAGATGGACGAGATCAACGAGGACTTCGACGAGGTCGACGTCGTGCTGGTCATCGGCGCCAACGACACGGTCAACCCCGCGGCCATGGAGCCCGGCTCGCCGATCTCCGGCATGCCCGTCCTGCGCGTTTGGGAGGCCGGCACCGTCGTGGTCTTCAAGCGCTCCATGAGCGCGGGCTACGCCGGCGTGCAGAACCCGCTGTTCTTCAACGAGAACTCGGTGATGTGCTTCGGCGACGCCAAGGAGACCGTCCAGGGCATCGTCGAGGCGCTCCCCGCGGAGGCCCGCGCCTGACGACGCCGAACGGCCGCCCGTCCCTCCGGCAGGAGGGCGGGCGGCCGTTCGTCCTTTCGGCGCGCCTGCGTCGCTGCGCCCCTTGAGGCACGGCTCAAGGAGCGAGGGGGTCAGTCGTCGTAGCCGTAACGATCCTCCCAACGATCCTCGACGCGGTCGGAGACCGAGCCCTGCGCGAGGATGTCGGTGCCCGTGCCGCCGCTCAGCGTGTCGGTGCCCGAGTTGCCCTCGATGAGGTCGTGCCCGGACTGGCCGGAGAGCTTGTCGTTGCCTCGGCCACCCTCAAGGTGATCGTGGCCGGTGCCGCCGTAGATGGTGTCGTTGCCGGACCCGCCGTCGACCTCATCGTGGCCGGAGCCGGCACGGATGACGTCGTTGCCGGAGTCGCCGTCGATGTCGTCGTGGCCCGAGCCGCCGTAGATGGTGTCCTTGCCGGAACCGCCCTCGATCTCGTCGTTGCCGGAGCCGCCGTCGATCCAGTCGTTGCCGCTTCCGCCCTCGACGTCGTCCCGGCCGGCGCCGGCGCAGATGATGTCGTCGCCGCCGCGGCCGTCGATCTCGTCGTGCCCGCCGAGCGCGACGATCACGTCGCGGCCGTTGGTGCCGCGGATGTAGTCGTTGCCGTTGGTGCCGACGATGGTGGCCTTCTGGCCGTTGCAGGTGTGGGTCGCCGCCTCGGCGGACAGTGGGGAGACGGCCAGCGCGAGGCCGCCGACGAGAGCGGCGGCGAATCCGGTGGCTGCGAGCTTGCGAACTCGGGTGGTGAACATCTGGTACTCCTTCGATCGGGGCGGGGTGCCGTGCGATGAAGACAGTTCATCGGTTGCTCGTGAGAACCCGGTGAGCGAGAAATGAGAGTCTTCTCATGAGTTGTCCACACCCGGCTCGGCTCCCCTGTACCCGCGCGACTTTGCTTGGTTGAATGGCCTCGTTGAGGGAGGCGAGATGACGGGTGAGCGTGGGGCGGCGCTGTCGGTGTGGACGGCCGTCATGCTGCCGGCGTTCATCGTCGCCGTCGGGCTGGGAGTGGACTTCGCCGGGCATGCTGCCGCGGAGCAGGAGGCCCGCACCGTCGCGGGCCAAGCGGCCAGGGTCGCCACGCACCAGACGGTGCTGACGGCGGAGGGCCCGGTGATCAGCGCCGCCGCGGCGACCCGCGAGGCGGAGGCCTTTGCGGCGGCGGCCGGTTGGGACGCGAGCGTCGGCATCCGTGGCCAGACCGCGGAGGTGACGCTCACCGGGACCTACGCGACGACGTTCCTCGGCCTCATCGGCGTGACGAACATCGACGTCGAGGGGACGGCCTCGGCTACGGCTGTTCCTTCGGGGTGATGGCGCCGGCCTGGGGGCCGGAGCGGCGGGCCAGCCAGCGGGCGATCGCGGACAACGTGAAGTTCACCGCCAGGTACGTCAGTAGCACGACGGCGAAGATCGAGAACGAGTAGCGCGTCGAGCCGTAGTAGTCCTTGAGGTAGCCGGAGACGCGCAGGATCTCCGGGTAGGACACCACGTACGCCAGCGAGGTGTCCTTCAGCAGCACGACGAGCTGCGCAACGATGATCGGCAGCATCTGCCGGAACGCCTGCGGGAACTCGACGGCGAGGCGGGTCTGGAGCGAGGTCAGCCCCACCGAAAGGCCGGCCTCCCGCTGGCCCCTCGGGAGGGCGAGAAGCCCGGCCCTGAGGGCCTCGCCGATGATCGCCCCGTTGTAGACCGTCAGCGCCAGCACGACCGCGGTGTAGCCGCCGGTGCCCAGCGCCAGCAGTATGAACAGCATCATCAGCAGCACGGGCATGCCGCGGAAGAACTCGAGGACGATGGCCGCGGGTACGCTGATCCAGCGCCGCGGGGCCGTGCGGGCGAAGCACAGCACGACACCCAGGATCAGTGACAGGACCGCCGCGAGGCCTGCGGCGCGCAGGGTGCCCATCAGCAGGCCGTCGAACATCAGCCGACGCCACACGCGCGGGTCGCCGAAGATGTCCCAGCGCTCAGGGCTCCAGAGGCCGGTGAGGACCGCGCCGTTGACCGTGACGCGCGGCTGCCCGAGCGCCCACAGGAGCCAGACGGCGGCGCCGCCGACGACGGCGGCCGCCAGCACCGAGACGACGCGCGACAGCCGGCGCGCCTTCGGGCCCGGGGCGTCGTACAGGACCGACGAGGTGCTCATCGTTGCATCGCCACCTTCCGCTCGATCCTGGCGGCCACCTGGCCCAGGGGGATGGTGATGACCAGGTAGCACGCGGCGATGCCGAGCAGGATCTGGATGACGGCGTTGCCGTGCTGGTTGGCGAGCCCCTTGGAGACGGCGAACAGCTCGACCACGGCGAACCCGCCCGCGACCGACGTGTTCTTAGTCAGCGCGATGAGCACGTTGATCATGGGCGGGACCACCATCCGCAGCGCCTGCGGCAGGATGATCAGCTGCACCGTCTGGCCGAAGTTCAGGCCGACGGAGCGCGCGGCCTCGGCCTGGCCGATGGGGACGCCGTTGATGCCGGAGCGGATCGCCTCGGCGACGAACGCCGACGTGTACAGCGAGAGCGCGATGAACGCGCCCAGCTTGGTGGGGATGCGGATCTGCAGTGCGGGCAACACCACGATGATGAAGAAGAACACCAGCGTGAGCGGGGTGTTGCGCATCAGCTCCGTGAAGCCGACGGCGACGCCGCGCAGGCTGGCGATCGGCGAGATCCGCAGCAGCGCGACGAAGGTTCCGAGCAGGAGGGCGCCCAGGCCGCCGACGGCCAGCAGTTCAAGGGTTCCCTTGAACCCCAGCCAGTAGGTGTCCAGGTTGGAAAACACGGCCTCCACGGGCGCACCTCCTCTCGGCCCTCGTTTCGGGTGCTGTTCAGTAACGGTCGACCGGCGGCGGCTCGGGCGTCGGGAGCACGGTGCCCGCCGTGTTCTCCCAGGCCTTCGCCCACGAACCGTCCTCGACGGCGGCCTCGAGCACGTCGTTGATGAAGGAGCGGAAGTCGTCGTCGCCCTTCTTCAGGCCGATGCCGTAGGGCTCCTCCGTGAACGTGTAGTCGATCACCTCGAACTCGTCCTTGTTCTGGTCGACCAGGCCGGCGAGGATCACGTTGTCGGTCGTCAGCGCCTGGGCGTCGCCGTTGCGGATGGGCTCCAGGCAGTCCGAGTACTTGTCGAGCGTGATCACCTTGCTGGTGAACTCCTTGATGTTCTTCTCCTTCCCGGTTCCGGAGTCGCCGATCAGGCACAGCGGCCGGCCTTTGCCGACCCAGTCGCCGGCGGCGAGGGTGTTGATCACCGCCGGGTTCAGGTTCGGGTTCGCGGCGTAGTCGAGTTCGTCGAGGCGTTTGGGTCGGGGGAAGGCGGCGTCGTGGACGCGGCGGGCCCGGCGGCGTTCGTCCCGGTCATCGCACTCGGCCAGCAGCAGTTCAGCCAGGAAGCCTTGGTAGGTGTGCTGCTCACGCGCCGCGGTCGCTGCTGCCTGGGCGGCGCGTTCGCGGATGGTGGGCAGGCGCAGGGTGCGGCAGGCGGTGTCGATCGCGACCT
>DAONOU010000183.1:0-5337 GCA_035409265.1 Arachnia sp.
GCATGGCGGTGAACGCCTCGTGGCCCGGGGTGTCGATGAAGGTGATCTTGCGCTCGTTGCCGTCGACCTCGGTCTCCACCTGGTACGCGCCGATGGCCTGCGTGATGCCGCCGGCCTCGCGGGCGACGACGTTGGAGTTGCGCAGCGCGTCGAGCAGCTTGGTCTTGCCGTGGTCGACGTGGCCCATGACGGTGACGACCGGCGGGCGGGCCGCGAGGTCGTCCTCGCCGCCGATGTCCTCGCCGAACTCCAGGTCGAAGCTCTCGAGCAGCTCGCGGTCCTCGTCCTCGGGGGAGACGACCTCGATGTTGTAGTCGAGCTCGGCGCCCAGCACCTCGAGGGTGTCGTCGGCGACCGACTGCGTGGCCGTCACCATCTCGCCCAGGTGGAAGAGCACCTGCACCAGCGACGCCGGCTCCACGCCGATCTTCTCGGCGAGGTCGGTCAGCGAGGCACCGCGGCGGAGGCGCACGGTCGCGCCGTCGCCCTTCCGCAGGCGCACGCCGCCGATCGTCGGGGCCTCCATCTGGTCGAACTCTTGCCTGCGCTGCTTCTTCGACTTGCGCCCCCGCTTTCCTGCGGAGCCGCCGCGGCCGAAGGCGCCCTGCGTGCCGCCGGCGCGACCGCGGCCACCGCCGCGTCCGCCTGCCGGGGCACCGCCCATGGGCGGGCCGCCCGCGCCGGGACGACCGCCGCCGCCACCGGCACCGCCGGGACGACCACGGCCGGGACCGCCGCCGCCCGGACGGGCGGGGCGCGAGCCGATGGCCGCGTTCGCGGTCTTCGGCATCATCGCGGGATTGGGACGGGGAAGGCCACCGGTGCCGCCCGGACGGGGCATGCCGGGGAGGCCGCCTGTCGCGCCGGGGCGCGGCGCGCCGCCCTCGCGGCGCTGTCCATCGGGCCGGGCGGGGCGACGCTGCTGCGTGCCCATGCCCTGGGCCGGGGCGAACGGGTTGTTGCCGGGGCGGGGGGCTCCGGGCTTGCGCGGGCCGGGCGTCGGGCCACCGGGACGCGGGGCGCCGCCGGGGCGAGGTCCGGGGGTACCCGCGCCGCCGGGACGCGGGCCGGGAGCCGCACCACCGGGGGTCGACGGGCGGGCCGGGGCCGACGGCGCGGCGGGGGCCGCGGGACGCGCGGGGGGCGTCGCGGGGCGCGGCGCCGGGGTGGCCGGACGCGGCGTGGTGGGGCGCGGCGCGGCGGGGGTCTCCGCGGCGGGTGCCGACGGCTGCGCCGGGGCGGCAGGAGCCGCGGGGGTCGCGCCGGCCGTCGGGGCCTTGGGCGCGGCGGGGGCCGCCGGGGCGCTGGGACGCGCGGCCGGGCGGGGTGCCTGCTCGGTCTTGGGTGCTTCCGCGGGACCCGCGAGGGTCTCCTTGATCTTGCGCACCACCGGGGCCTCTAGCGTGGAGGACGGGCCGCGAACGTATTCGCCCATCTCGCCAAGCTTGGCCAGTAGTTCTTTACTTGTGATCCCGATTTCCTTGGCGATCTCGTGGACGCGGGGCTTAGCCACTGCTCTCCTTCTTGAGGCTCCGACCTGCCAAGGCCGGAACCGCTAGTTGTGCTTGGTCATCGTTGGGTACTCATCGAGTGGTCATGAGCGTTAGCCCACCTTCTGGTTGCCGCCCCTCGGGGCGTGGAACGATGTGCCCGCGCGAGCGCAGGCCGACGGACATCATATCGCGGCGCGATTGCCACCACCAACCGGCGAGTTTGGGCCCTTCCGCTCGCCGCGATGACGCCGCGGTCAGCCTCACACTCGCGCCTCAGCGAGACGCCTCGTCGGTTGGCATGAGCGCCGGGTCGAGCGTCGCCGCCGCCCCGAACGCGCGCCGGATCGCCTGACGCTTGACCGCGAGCCCGAGGCACCCGGCATGCACATACGCCCCGCGCCCCTCCAGCCTCGGCGTGGTCCCGTCGACGACGACGTCGCTCCGCCGCACCAAGCGCAGCAGCAGGCTCTGCTCGTCGCGCGCGCGGCAGCCGATGCACGTCCGGATGGGATTCATGGCCCCAGCGTAGTCATTGCGGCGGGTTGGGCAGTCCTGGGATCAGTCCACGAACCAGGGTGCCAGACGCTTTACTTCGACACGACGACGGCTTCGCTCGCGCGTCGGCTCAGCACGACGCGACACGCGCCTGCGCTTCGCTTAGGGCGCGGCTCAACGAGCGGTGGTGCGGCCCGGCTCAACCAGTGGTCTTCTTCGGGGATTCCCAGGTCCGCCACAGGCTCAGCACAGAGTCGGCGCGAATAATCGGTGCAGGTCGAACAACCCGGCCTGACAACCGACTGGGAAGGAAACCCACCATGAAGAAGACCACGATCGCCGGCCTGTCGGCCGCGACCCTCGCGGCGGGGCTCGGGCTCGGCGCCGCCTCGCTCGCCAACGCCGATACGACCAGCCCGACGCCCACGCCGTCGGCGTCCTCGAGCACGGACCCGGGAACGTCGGCCAAGCCCGAGCGCGACGGACACGGCATGCGCGGCGGCGGCCACGGCGCGAGGGGCGGCAGCCTCGGCGACACGAGCACGCTCGCCACCAAGCTCGGGGTGACCGAGGACGCGCTGAAGTCCGCGCTGGAGAAGGCCCGCGAGTCGCTGAAGTCCGACTCGTCGTCGACCGAGCGGGCGAAGCCCTCAGAGCAGAGCGAGGAACAGCGCACCGCGGAGCGCGAGGAGAGAAGGACGCAGTTGATCGCGGCGGTCGCCAAGGAGCTGAACCTCGACGAGGCGAAGGTCACCGCCGCCGTCGACGAGGCCCGCGCCGCGCGCACGGCGGAGCGGGAGGCGTCGCAGAAGGAGAAGCTGGACGCCGCCGTCACCGACGGCAAGCTCACCCAGGCAGAGGCCGACGCCGTCCAGAAGGCGCTCGACGCGGGCATCGTCGAACTGCGCGGAAGAGGGCGCTGACTAGGGTCCATTGGTTTCGACACGCCGGCTCGCTGGCGCTCGCGCGGCGGCTCAACCAGCGGTCAACTATCCCTGTAGGCCTGGTACCTGTGCTCCCAGTTCAGGTACCAGGCCAAGGTCTTGTCCACCTGCTCCCGGAGCCAGGCGCCGTCGGTCTGGGCCGCGAGGTCGTTCAGCTCGTGCGGGTCCTCGACGAGGTTGTAGACCTCGTCGCGCCGGTCGCCGAAGTGATGGATGACCTTCATGTCGCCCTCCATCGTCGCCGCACAGCGCCCTCGGGCGTAGCAGGTGGCGAGCGCGGGCGGCTGCGGCTCGCCGCTCAGCAGCGACGGGTAGTACTCGTCGACGCTGACCAGGTCGAAGCCCGCGGCGTCGACCATCGTCGGCAGCACGGCCAGCTGGCTCACCGGCCCGTTGATCAGCCTGCCGGCGCGGGACGGATCGATCACGAGGTACGGGATGCGGAGCCCCTCCTCGTAGATGGTGTTGTCGTGCTGGTAGACCCGATGTTCGCCGAAGCCCTCGCCGTGGTCGCCGGTGATCACGAAGACGGTGTCGTCGTAGAGTCCGAGCTCCTTGAACATGTCGAGGACCTTGCCGACGAACCGGTCCTGGTAGTGGATGGCGTTCAGGTAGCGGTTCAGCAGCGGGTCGTCGACGAAGTCGATGGGCTCGTACCCCTTCAACACGTAGTCGTGATGACCGGTGACCGTGAGCATGCCGAGCAGGAACGGCTGGTCGCGATGCTGCTTCAGCCAGGTGCGCTGCGGCGGCAGCATGATGTCGTCCTCGTAGCCGAAGTAGTTGGCCTTGTGATAGCCGAGCGTGTTCATAGTGTCGACGGCCATGAAGTCGTCGAAGCCGAGGTTCGCGGCGGTCCCCCGGCGGCGCTCGAAGCGCTCGGTCGCGGTCTGGAAGAAGCCCGTGGCGTAGCCCTGCTCCGCGAAGAGCTCCGGGAGGCAGCGGGCGGGGAGGCTGCCGGAATCCGCCTCGGAGTTCAGCATGTCGAGCGGCGGCGCGATGCCGCAATAGACCGCCGTCAGCGCCTTCGACGTGTGCGGCAGCACGCTGTAGCCGCGCTCCGGCATGATGCTGCTGTCGGCCAGCGCGTCGAGCACCGGGGTGACCGGCTGACCCGTGTCGGGCAGCGTCGAGGTGGCCCGGTGCGACTCCAGGGTGATGACGACGACGTTCTTCTGCCGCTCTCCCTCCCGCGGGACGATGCGGGTCTCCTCGGGCTGGGGGTTGACGTCGTCGGCCAGCGACTCGGGATAGGCCAGCGCCTCGCGCACCTCTCCCATGGCGATCTGGACCGGGGACGCGAGCGCGAACGCCGCCGACACCGTCGGGGCGCTCCACACGCTCGTCGCGAGCAGCGCGACGGCGCCGACAACGGCGAGGCGGCGGGTCCACCGTCCCGGCCTCCGCAGCAGCCGCTCGACGGCCCAACCCACCAGGAGGGGCATGACGAACACGCCGATCGCCACGCCGATCAGCAGCGCGGTCGACTCCGCGGTCGCCTGGGTGGCCAAGACCTCCGCGTACTCGCCGAACTGCTCGAACACCGTCACGAAGTAGTCCCAGGTGACGGGGCCGCCGGTGCGCATCATGTACTCGTGGTTGACCACGATCACCAGGTTCACCACGAGGGTGGCCACGTGCGCCAGGTAGAACAAGACGACCCTGAGCGCGCCGCGCGCCAGCTGGCAGGCCACCAGCCACAACAGCAGCCACGCCAGTCCGAACGCGAGGTCCGACGAGGTCTTCGCCGCGACGTCGAACAGGCTCGACCCGGGGTAGAACGCCCGAATCCGGACCAGCTTCAACCACACCCCGAGAATCGTCACGGGGACGAGCAGCACCAGGAGCCGCCCCCACATGTGTCGGGGACGGCTCGCGGTCGGCTGCGCGCGATCAGTCATCGCCCGCCATCGTATGCGACGGGTCCGACAGTCAGCGCTCGGCAGCCACGTCCGGCTGGATGTCGATCCGCCAACCGGTGAGGCGGGCGGCGAGGCGCGCGTTCTGGCCCTCGCGGCCGATGGCCAGCGAGAGCTGGTAGTCGGGGACGACGGCGCGGCAGGCGCGGGCGACCGGGTCGACGACGGTGACCGAGAGCACCTTCGCCGGCGACAGTGCCGCGGCGACGAACTTCGCGGGGTCCTCGGAGTAGTCGACGATGTCGATCTTCTCCTCCCCCAGTTCGTTGGTCACGGCGCGCACGCGCTGGCCCATCGGGCCGATGAAGGCGCCCTTGGCCGACACCGTCGGCTCGTGCGACACGACCGCGATCTTCGTGCGGTGGCCCGCCTCGCGCGCCACCTCCATGATCTCGACGACGCCCTTCTCGATCTCCGGCACCTCCAGCGCGAACAGCTTGCGCACCAGGTTGGGGTGGGTGCGCGAGACGATGACCTGCGGGCCGC
>DAONOU010000184.1:0-5329 GCA_035409265.1 Arachnia sp.
GAGCCGTGGACGTTCGGCCCGCGCGCGTTCGGCGTCATCTCGCGCTTCATGCGGCTGCGCCATCGCCTGATCCCCGCGCTGTACACCGCCGCCTGGCGGGCGCACACCGACGCCGTCGCCGTCGTCCGCCCGATGTATCACGACCACCCGCTCGCGGGGGAGGCGTACTCGGTGCCGAACCAGTACCTGCTGGGCGAGCACCTGATCGTCGCCCCGATCACGGCCCCCGAGGACCGCCTCGCCAAGCTGGGCGCGGTGCGCGCCTGGCTGCCCGACGGCGCGTGGTTTGACGCGTTCACCGGCCAGCGGTACGGCGGCGGGCGCCACCTCACGCTGCACCGCTCCCTGGAGCGGGTCCCCGTGCTTGCCAGGGCCGGTTCGGTGCTGCCGCTGGCCGACGCGCTCGCGCCCGTCGTCGACGCCCCGGCCCGCCTGACGCTGCGGGTGTTCCCCGGCGACGGCGTCTCGCACCTGGCCGAGGACCACGGCGAGGGCGCGCCCGCGGAGCCCAACGTCACGCGCTTCGTCCAGGCCCTGAACCTCCGCGACGACGGCCTTGCCGACCTCCGCCTCACCATCGAGCCGACGACCGGGCCCGACCCGCTGGCCGGGCGCGAGATCGCGCTGGAGATCGTGGGCGCGGTCGGTGTCGAGGGGATCGACGCCCAGATCGTCACCGACGAGCTGCTGTCCCCCGCGCTGCGGGTCGAGCTGGGCCGGGTCTCATCCGACGGCGCCACCGTCGTCTTGACGGGCCTGCACCCCGCGACATCCGACCTGGTCGGCGACGCGTTCGCCCTCCTGGACGCGGCCGAGATCGCCTTCACGACCAAGGAGGCCGCCTGGTCCGCGGTCAAGCGCCTCGACGGCCTCCCCCTCGCCCAGGAGCTGACCACCCTCGACCTCCCGCCCGTCCTCCGCGACGCCCTCCTCGAGCGCGCCGCAGCTACGACGGCCTGGTAGGTCCTTAAGAGTCGGATGTTGGTTCAGTTCTGAACCAACATCCGACTCTTAAGGACGTATGCGGCCTTAGCCGGGGTGGTGGTGCGCCCAGGCGGGGCCGTCGGCGTGTGCGCGCGGCCGGTGCAGGATTCCGGACTCCACCGCGATCCGCAGCCGGTCGCCGTCGATGCGGCCCACGCCGTCGACGATCAGTGTCCAGCCGTGGCGCACGAGCGGCTGCCACACGAGGGTGACGTGAGGATCGGCGGCAAGATTGGCGCGCAGCGACTCGCGGACCGGCTCGACGACGAGATCCTCGCCCTCGACGACGGGGTCGACGGTGTGCACCTTCACGTGAGGAGCGGCGTGGGAGATCAGGGACGCGGAGCCGAAGCGGGCCAGGACCTCTGGCAGCTCGGCGGGGCTCACGGGGATGCTCATGCCTGCTCCCCGATGTCGACGACGAAGCGCGTGGTGGCGGGCCGCAACTGCGGCGACCGCGCGCCGATCGCGGCCAGCGAGCGGGCCGACTCGCCGTCGTGGACGTAGCTGCTGGCGAGGTGCTGGACGGATCCGGCGAACACCTCGGGGCAGCAGGGAACCGACGGCCCCGTCAGGATGACCCGGGCGTCGCTGGAGAGTTCCAGCAGTCGCGGCAGCGTCTTGTTCGCGACCGTCATCCCCGTGATGAACACGACGTCCATCCGAGGCAGCACGAACTCGCACGCGGAGTCCGGGAGATCACCGCCGCGGGGGACCCTTTCCAGCACCGTGAGCTCCGTGGAGTCGCCCAGCGCCCGGATCCCCTGGGAGAAGTGCCCGATGAGCGCCACCCTCAGGCCCGCCAGCTCCGACGCGCGGGCGGCGAAGACGTCCACGTCGCGACGATCCACGCGGACGCCGTCGAGGTTCCCGACGGCGTCCAGGCGCTCGGCGGAGTTCAGCCAGCTGTTCAGCGCCGCCACGCCGAGGCTCGCGAGCGCGAAGTCCCACGACCTGACGAGGGCCGCGACGTCGCGGAGCGGCCTCCCGACGACCGGGCGGTCGTCGGCCTCCTCCCGGCCGCCTCCGCCGTCGTTCGATGCGGTGCCTACTCCGCCGGCGGAGTTGCGCACCAGGGCGACGCGCGACAGCAGGGCGTCCGTCACGGTCAGTTCGGCCGGGATCAGGTCGATGAGATCGTCATACAGCTGCCACGCCGTTTCCACCACGCCATCCTCCCATGGTCCCTCACCCTGGATCTGGAGCCGGATCGACAACTCGCTCGTAGACTCGTCGCGTGTCAGATTCACCCGCTCCCCGTCCGCTGGTCGTTGCGAAGGGGCTCGCACTGCGCACCCCCCGCGGCCATGTCTTCAATCCGGTCACCGCGACCGTCCCTCGCGGCTCCGTCGCCGCAGTCGCCGGAGGCGACGGCACGGGCAAGTCCGCGCTGCTCCTCGCGCTCACCGGGCGGATGCGCGGCATCACCGGCGGGCTCACCGTCGACGGCGTCGACGCCGTCGCGCACCCCGGGCGGGTACGCGCGGCGACGTCGGTCGCCCGGATCTCCGACCTGGTCGCCACCGAGCCGATGCTCTCGCTGGAGGACTGCATCACCGAGCGCACGCTCGCCGACGCCGCGCCCGCCCGGGCGCGGCACGCGAACTACGTGCACGTCGCGCTGCTCCTCGGGCTCGACGCCCCGCGCGACACGCTGTTCGGGCAGCTGTCTCCCGCAGACCAGACGCGCGCCGCCGTCGCGCTGGCGTCGATCCGCCCCTCCCGGCTGATCGTGGTCGACGATCTCGACCGCGAGACCACCCTCGCCGACCAGGCCGCGCTCTGGGCCGGCCTCCTCGACCTCGCGGCCGAGGGCGTCACCGTCGTCGCCTCCACCTCCGAGCGCGCCGCCGTGCCGCCGGAGGTCCTCACGCTGGAGATGGATCCCCGCCATGGCTGACAGCTCCCGCAACCCGCTCACGCTCGCCCGGTTCGAGCTGCGCCGCTTCAAGGGCCCGCTTCCGCGGCTCGCGCTCGCGTTCATCCTCCTCATTCCCATGCTGTACGGCTGCATCTACCTGGCGGGCAACTGGGATCCGTACGGCCGCCTCGACCAGGTGCCGGTGGCGATCGTCAACCACGACGTGCCGACCACCGTCAAGGGGAAGGAGGTCGCCGCCGGGCGCGACTTCGTCGACAGCCTCCACCGGACGGCGACCTTCGACTTCGTCGACGCCTCGGCCGCCGACGCCGAGCGGGGCCTGGAACGCGGCGACTTCTACCTCGTCATCACCGTGCCGGAGACGTTCTCCCGCGACCTCGTCAGCGCCCAGGACCTCGACCCCCGCCGCGCAGGCATCGAGCTTCGCCGCAACGACGCCAACGGCTTCGTGATCGGCACCATCACCAACTCGGCGCAGAACTCCATCGCGCGGGCCATCGACGAGACGGCGGTGCGCAGCTACTTCGAGGCCGTGTTCGCCAACCTGGACACGATCCGCGACGGCATGCTGAAGGCCGCCGACGGCGCGGCCCGGCTCGACGAGGGCCTCGCCACCGCGCGCGAGGGCAGCTCGGCCCTGGCCGAGGGGCTCGGGACCCTCGACGACGGCGCGGCGAAGCTCTCCGACGGAGCAGGCCAGGTGGCCGACGGCACGCGGCAGCTGGCCGACACCGTCGACCCCCTCCTGACGACGGCCGCCGAGCGGCTCCCCGAGGCGCAGGAGAAGGTGCAGGGCGTGGCCGACCTCGCGGCCGGGCTCACCGCGGCCGTCGCCGACGACGCCGACCGGCTGAACGACGTGGCCGCGACGATGGCCGACGACCTCGACGACCTCGTCGCGGAGCACCCGGACCTGGCCGACGACCCCGCCATCGCGAAGCTCACGGAGCACGCGACGACGCTCGCCGAGTTCACCTCATCCGCAGCCGACAAGGCCGGGAAGGTCGCCGACGACGTCGCGACGGCCGACGAACGCCTCCGCGGGCTGGGCGACCTCTCCGCGAAGGCGGAGGATGCCAAGGAGAAGGTCGACCGGCTGCGCGACGGCGCGGCGCAGGTGTCCGACGGAGCCGATGCCCTCCACGCGGGCACGACGGACGCCAAGAAGGGAGCCGAGAAGCTCGACGACGGCCTGGCCAGGATCGCCGACGGCGCCCATGAACTCGCCACCGAACTCGGCGACGGCGCGGCCCGCATCCCGGCCCTCACCGCCGACGAGCGCGACGACGCCGTCAGCGTGATGTCGGCTCCGGTCGACGTGACGATGGAGGTCGACAACCCCGCGCACGTCTACGGCCGCGGCCTCGCGCCGATGTTCTTCTCCATCGCGCTGTGGGTGTTCGGCATCTCCGCTTTCTTCCTGCTGCGTCCCATCACCGGCCGCATGCTGGCCGCGCGCGGCTCCGACCTGCGCATCGCGGTCACCGCGTGGGCGACGCTGGCGGCGACATCGGTCGTCGCCAGCTGGATCATGCTGGCCGTCGCCTGGGTCGGCCTCGGCCTCGACCCCGCCCATCCGTGGCTGATCATCATGCTGACGACGCTGGTCGCGCTGGCGTTCTCGGCCGTCGCGCACCTGATGCGGACGTGGCTGGGGCTCGTCGCGACGGCGGCGATGCTCGTCCTCCTGATCATTCAGCTCACCGCGGCGGGCGGCACCTACCCGCCGGAACTGCTCCCGCCGGTCTTCGCGTCGCTCGGCCACTTCATGCCGATGCGCTACAGCATCGAGGCCTTCCGGATCGCCATCTCCGGCGGCCTGATGAGCCGGTTCTGGTTCGACGTCACGCTGCTCGCCCTGCTGCTGGTGTCGGCCATCGCGCTGCTGCTGATCGTCGTCCACAGGAGGCGCCGCTTCTCCATGAAGGACCTGCATCCGCCGTTCGGCTAAGAGGTTCCGCGGGTAGGTGGCACCTCTAGGCCTCGATCAGCGATTCTCCCAGGCGTCGGGGAGGTCGGCCAGGAGGCGGACGTCGTCGGGGAAGCCGCCGGTGAGGAGGTCCTCCAGGGACGTCCCGTCGAGGACGTGGCGCAGGCTCGCCCGCACGGCGACCCAGAGCACGGGCAGATGCTTGGCGACGCCGTCGTACGTCGTGTCCTGGGGGCGACGGCCCCTCACCTCCGCGAGCGGGCCGTCGACGGCGCGGATGATCGCCCCCACGGGGATCTCGCCGGGGGACCTGGCCAGCCGATAGCCGCCGCGCGCGCCCTGCACGCTCCGCACGAGACCCGCCCGGCGCAGGTCGGCGAGGATGTTCTCCAGGAACTTGCGCGGCAGGTCCTGCGCGTGGGCGAGGGCCTCCGCGGGGACCGGACGGCCGTCGTCGTCCGCGGCCTCGGCCAACTGGAGCATGGCGCGCACGGCGTACTCGGTCTTCGCGGAGATCTCCATCCGCTCATTGT
>DAONOU010000185.1:0-5313 GCA_035409265.1 Arachnia sp.
ATCACGTCGAAGGCGCAGAACGCGGGCCCCAGCCGCGACTGGCTGAGCTTCGTCGTCAGCAGCAGGGCGCGGCAGAAGATCCGCCAGTACTTCTCGCGCGAGCGCCGCGACGAGGCCATCGAGCTCGGCAAGGAGGCTCTCGCGAAGGACCTACGCCGCACCGGCGTCCCCATGCAGCGGCTCCTCACGCTGGAGAACCTCACCGCCGTCGCCAACGAGCTGGGCCACAAGGACGTGCCGGCCCTCTACGCCGCGATCGGCGAGGGTCACCTGAGCTCGCAGTCCGCCGTCGAGAAGCTCGTGCAGCTCCACGGCGGCGAGGAGGAGACCGTCGACACCGCCACCGAGGACGTGGTGGTGCGTCAGCGTCGTCGCCCGGTCCGCGACGGCGGCCATATCCTGGTAGACGGCGACGACTCGATGAGCGTCAAGCTTGCCAAGTGCTGTTACCCGCTGCCCGGGGAGGACATCATCGGCTTCGTCACCCGCGGCGACGGCGTCTCCGTGCACCGCGCGGACTGCCCGAACACCCCGGCCTTGATGAAGGAGCCGGACCGAATCGTCAACGTGAAGTGGGCGGGCATCGACCAGAACGCCGCGTTCCTGGTGACCATCCAGATCGAGGGCATCGACCGCGCCCGGCTCCTCTCCGACGTCTCCGCCGCGCTCTCGGAGCAGCACGTGGACATCCTGAGCGTGAACATCACCACGAACAAGCACCGCCAGTTCTCGGGCAAGTTCACCTTCGAATCGCAGGACCCGACGCACCTGCAGCACGTGCTGAATCAGGTCCGCCGGGTCCCGGGCGTCTACGACGTCTACCGCGTCGCCGGTTGAGGGTTACTTGGTGAACTCCGCGAGGGTGACGCGGGCCTGATCGAGCCAGCTGGTGTAGGTCTCGATCGACTTGGCCGCGTCCTTTGCCTTGCGGGCGTCGCCCTTGGCCTCGGCGGCCGTGAGGTCCGCCTGCAGCTTGGCGATCTGGGCCTCGAACATCGCGACGGTGTCCTCGGCGCGCCTGCGCGCCTCGGGGTCCGTGCGGCGCCATTCCTCCGCCTCGAGCTCCGCGACCTTGTCGTTCAGCGCGCGGACCTTGTTGTCGAGGTCGCGCATCGCCTGCCGCGGCACGTGGCCGAGGTCGTTGAACTTGGAGAGGAACTCGCGGTGGATCGCCTTGGCGGCGTCGACGTCGGTGACGCCCTCGAGGTCCGTGGTCACCTGCTCGAGGAGGGCCTGCTTGGCGGCGAGGTTCTCGGACTGCACGCCGTCGACGGCGCTCTGGGCGGCGGTGCGGGCGTCGAAGAACCGGTCCTGCAGCGCGCGGAACCGCGCCCACAAGGCGTCATCCTCGGCGCGGCGGGCCGAGCCCGCGGCCTTCCAACGCTGCATGAGATCGCGGAAAGCGCCGGAGGTGGCGCCCCAGTCGGTGGAGTCGGCGAGCGTCTCGGCCTCCGCGATGATCGCCTCCTTGAGCGACTTCGAGCTGTCGCGGCGCTCGTTCAACTCCGCGAAGTGCGCCTTGCGGCGGCGGGTGTAGTGCGTGCGCGCCGAGGAGAAGCGGTGCCACAGCTCGTTGTCCGTGGCGCGGTCGATCCGGGGGAGCGCCTTCCACTCGTCGAGGAGGGTGCGGAAGCGGTCGACGCCTCCGCGCCAGTCGGTGCCCTGCGCGAGCGCCTCGGCCTCGGCGACCATGGCCTCCTTCGCGGCCGCCGTGGCCGCGTGCTGCTCGGCCCTGGCCGCCTTGCGCGCCTCGATCTGCGCCGGAAGCTTCTCCGCCAGCGCGTCGAGCCGGGTCACGAGGGAGTCGAGGTCGCCGACGGCGTTCGCCGTCGCCGCGTTGGCCTTCGCCGTCGCGATCGCGGCCTTGGCCTCCTCGGGCGACATCGCCTGTGCGGCCACGCGCGACTCGAGCAGCGTGACCTCCGCCGCGAGGTTCTCGAACCGGCGGACGTAGAACGCCAACGCCTCTTCGGGGGTGGAATCGGGGATCTGCCCGACACTTCGTTCGGAGCCACCCTGGATCACGTAGACCGTGCCGTCTGCGTCGACGCGTCCGAAACCAGAGGGCGCTTGCTGTTCGCTCATGCGCACAATCTAGCCGGATAGGCTGGGCTTGTGCGTGTTCAGCCCATTCCGGTGTCGCCCTGGCAGGCGAATTGTTATCTAGTCTTTACCGACGAGGACGCGTCCGAGTGCCTCGTCGTCGACCCGGGCGTGATGGGCGCGGATCCCGTGCGCGCGGCGTTGACGCGGCTCGACGCGACCCCCGTTGCCCTGCTCGCCACGCACGGGCACTTCGATCACATCGGCGACGCGCACCTTCTCGCGGCCGAGCACGGCATCCCGTTGTACCTCGCCGCCGCGGATCAGCACCTCGTGACGCGGCCGGGCGACGGGCTGGGGCCGCAGGGCGCCGCGCTGATGCGCCAGCTGACGGGCACCGACGTCGCGCCGGGTATCGACGACGTGCGCGACTACGACGGCGCGGTCGAGCTAGCGGGGTTCCGGGTCGAGCCCTTCGCGGCGCCCGGGCACACGGAGGGCTCGACGCTGCTGACCGTCTCCGACGGCGACGCGACCGTGACCTTCACCGGGGACGTCCTGTTCGCCGGCACGATCGGGCGCACCGACCTGCCGGGCGGTAGCATGTCGGCGATGCGCGAGTCGCTGCGGCGCATCGCCCAGCTCTTTCCCGCGGACCGCGCCCTGTTGCCGGGCCACGGGGAGCCGACGACCCTGGCCGCCGAGCTGGCCACGAACCCGTTCCTGCAGCCCGAGAGCCTGTGAGGTCCCGCCTTGGCCCGCCCTAAGCCGCTCAGCGGTTTCCCCGAGTTCCTGCCCGCCGGCCGCATCATCGAGAACCGCGTCCTGGACGTCGTGCGGTCCACGTTCGAGCTGCACGGCTTCGCGCCCATCGAGACGCGCGCCGTCGAGCCGCTGGATCAGCTGGCGCGCAAGGGCGAGATCGACAAGGAGATCTACGTCGTGCGCCGGCTGCACGCCGACGCGGGCGACGCCGACGAACTGGGCCTTCACTTCGACCTGACCGTGCCGTTCGCGCGCTACGTGCTGGAGAACTCGGGCCACCTCGCGTTCCCGTTCCGGCGCTACCAGGTGCAGAAGGTGTGGCGCGGCGAGCGCCCGCAGGAGGGCCGGTACCGCGAGTTCACGCAGGCCGACATCGACATCGTCGGCCAGGGCGCGCTCGCGGCGCACCACGACGTGGAGATCCCGCTGGTGGCCCTGGACGTGTTCGAGAAGCTGCACCGCGACCTCGGCCTTCCTCCCGTCAGCCTGCGGGTCAACAACCGAAAGCTGTCGGAGGGCTTCTACCGCGGCCTCGGCATCGAGGACACCGCTTCCGTGCTGCAGCGCGTCGACAAGTTCGACAAGATCGGGCCTGTCGCCGTCGCCGAGCTGTTGACGGGCGAGCTGGGGTTGAGCGCGGCGCAGGCCGACGCGTGCGTCCGCCTCGCCGGCATCGCGGGCTCCGACGAGTCGTTCGTCGACGACGTGCGCGCATTGGGCGTCGAGGACGAGCTGTTGGACACGGGCCTGGAGGAGCTGTCGTCGCTGATCCGCGTCGCGCGCCGCTCGGTGCCCGACCGGGTGGTCGTCGACCTGAAGATCGCCCGCGGCCTGGACTACTACACGGGAACGGTCTACGAGACGCTGCTTGTCGGCTCCGAGAAGCTGGGCTCGGTCGCCAGCGGCGGCCGCTACGACTCGCTGGCCTCCGACGGCAAGACCACCTTCCCCGGCGTCGGCTACTCGTTCGGCATCACCCGCATCCTTGCGCCGCTGATCGGCAAGGGCACCCTGACGGCCTCCCGCTCGGTCCCCTCCGCGGTGCTGGTCGCCGTCGACAACGAGGAGGCCCGCGAGCAGGCGATCGACGTCGCGGCCCGGCTCCGGACCCGCGGCATCGCCGTCGAGGTGGCGCCGAAGGCGGACAAGTTCGGCAAGCAGATCCGCTTCGCCGAGCGCCGCGGCATCCCCTTCGTCTGGTTCGGGGCCGGCTACGACGACTCGGTCAAGGACATCCGCACCGGCGACCAGTCCCCGGCCTCGCCCGACGCCTGGACCCCGCCCGCCGAGGATGCCCGCCCGACGGTGGTCGCCGGCTGAAGCACCCTGGGTGAACGGACGCGATCAGGACGAAGGGAAGCCGCGCTAGTGTCCTTCGCCGTTAATTCGTTTCAGGTATCTGGCGATGGAGGCGAGGATGTCTTCGGCGGTCTTGGTCCAGATGAAGGGTTTCGGGTTCTCGTTCCATGCGGTGACCCAGGCGCGGAGGTCTTTCTCGAGCGCTTGCACGCTGCGGTGGTCTGAGCGTTGTAGGAGGTCGCGGGTGACTTCGGCGAAGAGCCGCTCGACCTGATTGATCCAGGACGAGTACGTCGGTGTGAAGTGCATGTGGAACCGTGGGTGGGCGGCGAGCCACGTCTTTACCGATGGGTGCTTGTGGGTCGAGTAGTTGTCGCAGACGACGTGCACGTCGAGGTGCTCCGGGACGGTCTTGTCGATCTTGGTCAGGAACTTCTTGAACTCCACCGCCCGGTGCCTGCGGTGCGTGGAAGCGATCACGGTCCCGTCGGCGACGTTCATCGCCGCGAACAGGCTGGTGGTGCCGTGCCTGACGTAATCGTGCGTGCGGCGCTCGGGCACACCCGGCATCATTGGGAACGCCGGCTGGGAACGAGCTAGCGCCTGCACCTGACTCTTCTCGTCGACGCTGAGCACGACAGCGGATTCAGGCGGGTTCAGATACAACCCGACGATGTCGTAGACCTTCTCCGTGAACAACGGGTCATTGGAGAGCTTGAACCCTTCCTCCAGATGCGGCTTCAAACCGAACGCTTTCCAGATCCGTCCCACCGTCGACGCCGACAGCCCCGAGCGCTCCGCCATCTTCGACCGCGACCAGTGCGTGGCGTTCTTCGGAGTCGATTCGAGCGTGTCCACCACGACCTGCTCCACCTGGTCAACGCTGATCACTGCGGGCCGGCCCGGACGCGGCTCGTCCACGAGCCCGTCCAGCCGCGAGTCCAGGAACCGCGAACGCCACTTCCGCACCGTCGGTAACGACACCGACAACGTCGCCGCGACCGCCGAGTTCGACGCCCCGCTCGCGCACGCCAGCACGATCCTCGAACGCAACGCGAGATCTTGGGCGGACTTCCGCCGACGCACCCACCGTTCCAACTGCTCACGCTCAACATCCGTGAGCGTCAACTCCGGCAATGCAGGCCCACGACGCGTCATACTCCATTCTACAAAACTAGAAAAGAATTAACGACGCGACACACTAGC
>DAONOU010000186.1:0-5268 GCA_035409265.1 Arachnia sp.
TGCGGGGTGGCGGGGCCGGCGAACTCGGCGGTGGTGGGCTGGGCGTCGTCGGACCCGCAGGCCAGGGCCGCGGCGAGGTCGGCGGGGGACGTGGTGACCGGGTCGCCGTCGACGCAGTTGCCCGCGGCGGGCGCGCGGTCGGCGGAGAGGTTCAGCAGGTCGACCAGGTTGTCCTGATAGAGGTTGCCCGCGAGCTTGTTGTTCAGCGCGGAGAGGTCCTCGGCGTTCTGCAGGACGACGCCGGCGCGGGTGTGACCCGCGATGAGGTTGCGCTCGATGACGTTCTCGATGCCGCCGCTGATGCCGATCCCGATGCCGAACCCGCCGTTGACGTGGGCCGGGGTGGCCTCCTCGGTGTTGTCGGCGATGAGGTTGCCGACCACCGTGTTGCGCGCCTGAGGCACGAAGGCCTCCTGGTAGTTGGAGAGCAGGGTGACGCCGAGCCGGTTGTTGGTGAAGCGGTTGCCGACCACCACGACGGAGTCGCTGGCGTTGGCGTTCTCGTACCCGACGGCGCTGCGCTCGGCGGTGTTGCCCTCGAGGAGGATGTCGCAGTCGCGGCACTGACCTATATAAAGGCCGCTGTCCGCCGAGCCGGATGCGTACGAGTTGACGACGGCGCCGTGCTGCGCGTTGAAGGCGTAGATGCCGTACAGGCCGTTGTTGATGGCGGTGACGTGGTCGACGAGGAAGCGCTGCAGGGGCGGGAACTCCTCGGGGTTCCAGGCCTCGTAGCCGTTCACCGTCGGCGCCGACGGCCCGTTCTCGTCGTGAAGCCCCGTGAACAGCACGCCGTAGTAGATGGCGTTCTGCGTCGTCAGGTTCTCGACGCGCACGCCGTCGGCCACTGAGACGATGCCGAACGAGCGCGTGCCCTCGCCGTCGATGACGACGGTGTTGCGGTCCTCGCCGCGGATGGTGATGTCCGGCGTCTCGACGAGCAGCTGCTCCTTGTAGACGCCGGGCGCGATGAGGATCATGTCGCCGGGCTGGGCGCGCTTCTCGGCCTCGACGAGCGTCTTGACCTCGGACGGCACGTGGATGACGCCGTCGCTGTCCTCGCCGCTGCCGCAGGGCGTGGGCGACCGCAAGGGCGACTCGTCGACCTGGGAGTCCGAGACGGAGGGCCTGAACGCCGACGGCGACGAGGACCTGACGCTCGACTTCGGCTTCGTGGTCAAGGAGAAGCCCGGCCTGCCCTCCACGGGTGCCACCATCCAGGCCGGCCTGATGGCCGCTCTGGTGATGGCGCTCGGCGCGGGCGCGCTGACCGTGGTCAGCCGCCGTCGCAAGCTGAGCTAACGGCAATGGCCGTCACGGCTGGCCCGTGACTGGTCCCCGGCGCTGCCCCCGCATCGAAAGATGTGGGGGCAGCGCCATTTCCGGTTCATGGACTCGGCCGCGGCCACTTGTCCACAGATTCCGGATGAGGTGAAAAACTGAGGACGAGATTTGCGATTACAGAGGTATGGACACTAGAACTCGTAGCGCCAGACTGATATCATTTGAGAGATATCGGGAGGTCATCATGGAACAGTTGCTGATTCGAAACCTGCCACTCGGCACGAAGGCCGCGCTCAGGAAGCATGCTGCGCAGCACCACCGTTCGGTGGAGGCGGAGGCCCGCAGCCTGCTCGTGGCGGCTCTTGCCCGTCGTCCATTGACGCTCGTGGACTTGCTCGCGTCGGACGAAGGTGCCGACTTCGACTTCGAGCCCGAGCGCCTCGGGCTTCGCGCGCGCACGGCTGAGCTATGAGATATGTGCTCGACACCAACGTCATCTCCGCGCTGCGCGTGCTTGGGCGTGAGCCCATCGTGCAGGCATGGGCGGCGTCGGTGCCGATCGCGGACCTGTTCACGACGGCGACGACGATTGCCGAGATCGAGCGGGGCGTCGTCGGGAAGGAGCGGACCGATACGGCACAGGGCGTGAGTCTTCGTCGCTGGTTCGACGAACGCGTTCTTGGGGCGTTCGCTGGCCGGGTGCTCTCGTTCGACCTGGCCGCTGCGCGGCGGCTCGCGACGTATCGGGTGCCGGAGCACGCACCCTACGACGATGCGCTCATCGCCGCGGTCGCCGAAGCAAACGGGATGGTGGTGGCAACTCGAAACACTCGCCACTTCGAACCCCTCGGCGTCGATCATCTCAACCCCTGGGGCTGGGTCGCTGACTGAACCGTTGGCTCTGCTCAGCCAGCGGCGGGTTCGGGGAGCTCCTCGGTTCCCGGGAGCTTCAGCACGAACTTCGCGCCCGCGTCCGGCTCGTTGGCGGCCTTGACCGTGCCGCCGTGGGCCGACGCGGTGTGAGCGACGATCGCCAGGCCGAGGCCGGTGCCCGGGGTGTTGCGGGCCTTGTCGGAGCGGTAGAACCGGTCGAAGATCAAAGGGAGATCCTCCTCCTCGATGCCCGGGCCTTCGTCGATGATCGTCAGGGTCGAGTCCTCGAGGCGGACGGTGATGGTGCCGCCTGTGGGGGAGAACTTCACGGCGTTGTCCAGCAGGTTCGTGATCGCGCGCTCCAGCGTGGAGGGGTCGCCCATGATCGGCGTCGGCTCGAGGTGGACGTTGAACTCGATACCCGGGCCACGACGGCGGGCGCGCGCGATGGCCGACTCGGTCACCTCCGCCATGTCCAAGGGCTCGTGCGGGCGCTGCAGGTGGTCGTCACGGGTCAGGGCCACCAGGTCGCCGACCAGCGCGGAGAACTCGCCCAGCTGCGCGGCGACGTCGCCCAGCACCTCGGCCCGCGCGCCGGGCGGGAGCATGCCGGTGGCCTCGTCGGCGACCAGCAGCTCGACATTGGTGCGCATCGACGTCAGAGGTGTGCGCAGCTCGTGGCCGGCGTCGGCGATCAGCTGCCGCTGCTGCTCGCGAGACTGCTGCAGGGACTTGAGCATGGTGTTGAACGACTGGGTGAGCGCGCCCAGGTCGTCGCGGCCGTAGATGCGGATGGGGTTCAGCTGGTCCGTCTGGGTGACCGACGTCACGGCCTGGGACAGCCTGCGGACCGGGGCCAGGACGGCGCGGGCGTTCCACAGCGCGGCGATCGTCGTCGTCACGACGCCCAGCACGCCGGCGGTCAGCAGCACCAGCCACAGCGAGCTCAGCGTCGAGTCCAGCGACGCCATGGGGCGCGCGAACATGACCGAGTACAGCGTGCCGTCCACCTGGAGCGGCACCGCGACCAGGCGGTAGCGGTGGCCGTCGGAGTCGATCGTGCGCGCCGAGGACCCCACCTGCATGCGCGCGACGGTGATCTCGTCCGGGCCGACCGGCAGCTCCTCCACCTGGCCCGGCATCTGGGTGACGACGCCGTCGGCCCGCACCATGGCCAGCAGCCCGTTGGACGCGCCGATGGTGCCGGCGGACAGGCCGCCCATGTTGGGCAGGTTCGCGGCGATGGCGTCTGAGGCGTCCTGGGCGACCGAGATCAGCTCGTTGTCGAGCTGATCAACAAGAGACCAGCGGGCGACGGTGAACGTCGCCCCGCCCACCACGATCACGGACAGCGCGACGCTCAACCCCGTCAGCAGGGCGAGGCGCCACTGTAGCGACTGGCCGCTGACCAGCCGCTCTATGCCGCGACGGAGCCGAATCCACAGGCTGCCGATCACGGGGGAGTTTCACGCAGGACGTAACCGATCCCGCGGACGGTGTGGATCAGCCGCGACCGGCCGCCCGTCTCCGTCTTGCGGCGCAGGTACCCGATGTACACCTCGAGCGAGTTGGCGGTGGTGGGGAACTCGAAGCCCCATACCTCGTTCAGCAGGGTGTTGCGTTCCATCACGCGCCGCGGGTGCTCCATGAACACCTGCAGCAGCGCGAACTCGGTGCGGGTGAGCGAGATGTGCTGGCCGTCGCGGGTCACCTCGCGGTGCAGCGTGTCCAGCGTGACGTCCTGGAACGTCAGCACCTTCGACTCGGCCTCCGCGGGTGCCTTCGAGCGCCGGGTGAGGGCGCGCAGCCGGGCGAGCAGCTCGTCGAGCGCGAAGGGCTTGACCATGTAGTCGTCGGCCCCGGCGTCGAGTCCGTCGACACGATCGCCGACGGCGTCGCGGGCGGTCAGGATGAGGATGGGCGTGTCGTTGCCGCCCTCGCGCAGCATGCGCGTGGTCTCCAGCCCGTCGAGGCGGGGCATCATGACGTCCATGATGATCGCGTCGGGCGTGTAGCCGACCAGCTTCGCCAGGGCCTCGACGCCATCGGCGGCGGTTTGTACCTGATCGCCCGAATAGGTCAGGGAGCGGGCCAGCGAGTCGCGCACGGCCTGATCGTCATCCACCACCAAGATCTGCATGGTCCTTACCCTGCCACCTTCCACCGACGTAACGGCATCCTACCTGGGACGTCGACGCCTGCCGGACCGGCCGCGCCGGGTAGGGTTGTTTCGCTGATCGAGACGAGGAGCAAGCATGAGCGACGACTACCTGTCGGTGGAGGACCAGGTCGACGACCCGCGCCGCGCGAAGACGGAGAAGCGCCGCAACAGGTGGCTGCTGTTCAGCGTGCTGGGGGTCCTTGTCGCCGTCCTGCTGGCCGGGATCGGCATCGCCACGTGGTACGGCAAGTCCGCCGTCGACGCGCTCGACAACATCAACCGCGACTCGAACCTGATGCCCACCGGAGAGCGTCCCGCCCCGGTCGACCCCGTCGAGGGCAAGGCCCCCCTCAACATGGTCCTCATGGGTTCCGACACCCGCGGCGGCGAGCGCGGCCGCTCCGACGTCCTCCAGTTGCTGCACATCTCCGGCGACCGTCAGAACGTGTTCCTGATGAGCATCCCGCGCGACTCCTACGTCGAGATCCCCGGGCGCGGCAAGGCGAAGATCAACGCCGCCTATTCGTGGGGCGGCGCGCCGCTCGCCGTCGAGACCATGGAGCTGCTGCTCGACGTGCCCATGGACAACACGGTCCTGATCGACTTCGAGGGCTTCAAGAACGTGATCGACGCCCTGGGCGGCGTCACCGTCGTGAACCGCGAGGCGTCGAGCAGCCACGGCCTCGACTTCCCGAAGGGCGAGATCACGCTCAGCGGCGAGGAGGCGCTGTGGTTCGTCCGCGAGCGCAAGAACCTCTCCGACGGCGACTTCGGCCGCGCCACGCGCCAGCGCGACGTGATCAAGGCGGTGCTCGGCAAGCTGGCCAGCGGGGGCGTGCTCTCCGACCCCGGGCGCTTCCGCGAGTCGGTCACCGAGCTGGGCAAGAACTTCACGGTCGACGAGGGGCTCACCAACGACAACATCATCCGTCTCGGCTGGGAGTTGAAGG
>DAONOU010000187.1:0-5245 GCA_035409265.1 Arachnia sp.
GACCAGACTCAGCCGATCTCCAGCCCAGTAGCGCCATTCATCAGCACTTCCCTAGGTCTGAACAGCGGCCCCCGGGCAAAGTCGATTCACGCACGCAGCGCTGTCAAACCACCTCCGGCGGTGGAGACGACGTACCTAGAGGACATTTACAGCCTACTCCCTGCCCTAAGGAGCCACAACGAAACACGCGCATTCGCCGCAGCATGCAAACGCGCTCACCCCCTTGAGGGGTGAGCGCGGCGTCTTGATCCTGCTGAGCCCTACTTGTGCCGGTAGACGATCCGGCCGCGCGTCAGGTCGTAGGGGGACAGCTCCACGACGACGCGGTCCGCGGGCAGGATGCGGATGTAGTGCTGGCGCATCTTGCCGCTGATGGTCGTCAGAACCTTGTGGCCGTTGGCCAGCTCGACGCGGAACATCGCGTTGGGCAGGGCCTCGACCACGGTGCCCTCAAGCTCGAGGGCTCCTTCTTTCTTCGCCATGAACTCTCATTCTGTTCTCGCCTCTTCACGTCTGCGGCAACGGGTGCCGCCGGAGGCTGTTCAACGGGCCATTTTACGCTCAGCCGCCACGGAACCCAAACCGGCGAATCACCGGTACCGTTGCCGCCATGTCACACTTCGCCGTCCAGTACACCTATGTCGACGACGCCGCCGCGCTCGACGCCGCCCGTCCCGCGCACCGCGACTACCTGAGGTCGCTGCTCGACGGCCCGCTACTGGCAGCCGGCCCGCTCGTCGACTCGCCGCTTCCCGGAGCGCTGCTGGTGTTCCGCGCCGAGGATGCCGACGCCGTCGTGGCGCTCCTCGACGAGGACCCGTTCTGGACCGCGCAGCTCATCGTGGAGCGCAGCGTCGAGCAATGGAACCCCGTCCTGGGAGTCTTCGCGTAGCTACCTGACCTGGGCAGGCGCCGCGACCCACGTGTTGCAGTCGCCCATCGTCTCGGCGTAGAGGCCCCGGGTTCCCCAGTACCGCAGCGAGGGCCGCGTGCCGTGCGAGGCGTCCTCGCGCATGCGGTCGAGGCGCGCAACCCAGCCGTCGTAGGCGGCCTCGTCGAACGTGACGGCGTCGTTGGCGCGCGTCATCGCCGCGGACCAGCACATCGCCTGGAGTTCGGACCTCCTCTCCAGCTGCAGCCCACCGGGCGCGACGAGGCGGTTGGCCGTGATCCCGAACAGCGCCTGGAGGTGGTGCCCGTACTCGTGGTTGACCATCTCGTTGACCGCGAGATCCCAGGTGCGCGCCTGGGAGAGGTGGCCGTCGCCGAAGTACACCGATCCGCTGCCGACGGCGCAGTAGAAGGCCGGGGCGTCGACGTGGCCGCAGTCGCTGTCGGTGCCGTCGCCCGCGAAGAAGTGGACGACCGGCTCCAGCGTCGATAGCCGGAACTCGGCAAGCACGGGGCGCCAGGCCGCGTGGGCGCAGCGCCACTGCCCCTCGACCGCGGCGCGCCACTCGTCCGCGTCCTCGACGACGCGCGGCTCCGGGCACCCCGTCAGGCTCGGCGGGGCGACCTCGTTGATGGCCGCCGACTGCGCGGCGAACAGCGGCGAGGCCGGGTCCGGCTCCGGCAGCGGCTCCCAGTCGACGGCCGGGAGCCGCCACGGCTCGGCGGAAGCGCTCGGCGAGAGGGTCGGCGTCGGCGCGGGCGCGACGACGGGCTGGTCCGCGGGGCGCAGCTGGGCCAGCACCACGACGACGGCCGCCACCGCGAGCGCGATCGCGATGAGCGCGCCGCGGCCCCGTGCTGGCGAAGGCTCGATGCCCCGTCGCGGCCTACTCCCCTCCCCCATGTCCGGCTAGAAGAGCACGACCAGCAGCAGGAGGAGCATCGCCAGGAGCGCCACGCCCACCACGCCGACCATGATGGCGGCGGGCACCAGGTTCCGCGACGCCGTGACCTGCCCGGCGGGCAGCCTCCCCTCCTCGACGATCGCCGGGACATTGTCCACGGCGGCGGGCAGCCGTTCGATCACAGGGACGAGGTCGCCGAGGACGCGCGCCGCGTAGACGATGTCCATGTCGGCCGCGTACTGATCGTGGCTGATGCGCCCGTCGGCGAACGCCTGGTTGAGCCGCCGCGTGATCGACTCGCGCTCGGCGTCGTCGACCGGGTCGGCGGACCGCTGGAGATACTTCGAGCTGGGCGGCAACATGCGCCCATCTTAGACCGCGCCCCGAGCGGATCGCCCCGCTCAACCAGCGCTAGTCGGCCAGGGGGCCGAAGCGGTCGCCGAGGCGAGACTCCCCGCCGTCGGGCTCCGTCAGCACCCACACGCCGCGCGGCGTGATGGCGACGGTGTTCTCCCAGTGCGAGCCGCGGGCGCCGTCGCGGCTGACGACCGTCCACTCGTCGTCCAGCTCGCGGGTGTGGTGCGTGCCCCGGGTCAGCATGGGCTCGATGGCCAACGCCATGCCGACCTCCAGCCGGGCCGTCGGGCGGGGCCGGTACCAGTTCGGCACGTCCGGCTCCATGTGCATCTCGGAGCCGATGCCATGGCCCGTGTACTCGCGCAGCGTCCCGTAGCGCGCCGGAAGCCTCTTCACGTAGCCCTCGATGGCCTTGGACACGTCTCCGACGCGGCCCCCTGCCCGCATCGCGAGCGCGCCCGCCCACATCGCCTCTCGCGTCGCCTCCGCGAGGGCCACGTCCGCGGGGTCCGCGGTGCCGACGATCACCGTGCGCGCCGCGTCGCCGTGCCAGCCGTCGACGATGGCCCCGAAGTCGATGGAGACGATGTCACCGTCGGCAAGCGCGCGGTCACGCGGGATGCCGTGGACCAGCTCGTCGTTGACCGAGATGCAGGCCACGCCCGGGAAGGGTGCGCCGTAGTCGCCGCCGTAGCCGAGGAACGACGACGTGGCGCCGCCCTGGGCCAGCACGTCACGGCCGATCGCGTCCAGCTCGAGGGTGGTCACTCCGACGGCGGCGGCCTCGCACATCGCGGCGAGGCCCTCGGCCACCACCAGCCCGGCCCGCCGCATGGCGACCAGCTGCTCGGCGGTCTTGAGTTCGATCCGGCTCACCGGGCCGCCGCGTGGGCGTCGACCTCGGCGAACATGCGGCGCTGCACGTCCTCGATGGTCCCGGTCCCGTCGATCTCGACGAGGATGCCCTGGGACTCGTAGTGGAAGATCAGCGGCATCGTCGCGCCCGCGTAGACCTCCATGCGCCGCCGGATGGTGTCCTCGTTGTCGTCGGCGCGGCCCTCCAGCTTCGCGCGGGCGAGCAGCCGCTGCACCAGCGCCTCGGCCTGCACGTGCAGCGAGACGACGACGTCGAGGCCCTCCCCACGCTCCGCGAGGTAGCGGTCGAGGAAGTACACCTGATGCATGGTGCGAGGAAAGCCGTCGAGCAGGAACCCGCCAGCGCAGTCCGGCTCGGCGAGCCGCGCCGCCACGATCTCCTCGGTCACGTCGTCGGGGACGTACTCCCCCGCGTCGATGAGCTCCTTTACCTTCACGCCCAACGGCGTCTGGTTCTTGATGTTGAACCGGAAGATGTCCCCGGTCGAGATCGCAGGTACGCCGTAACGCTCAGCCAGCGCCGTTGCCTGGGTGCCCTTGCCGGCCCCAGGTGCACCCATGATCAGGAGCCTCACTTCAGGAAGCCCTCGTAGTTGCGCTGCTGGAGCTGGCTCTCGATCTTCTTAACAGTGTCGAGGCCGACGCCGACGATGATGAGGATCGACGTGCCGCCGAAGGGGAAGTTCTGCCCCGCGCCGACCAACACGAACGCGAGCGTCGGGATGAGGGCAATGATCGCGAGGTACAGCGAGCCCGGCGCGGTGAGCCGCGACAGCACGTAAGCCAGGTAGTTCTCGGTCGGCTTGCCCGCGCGGATGCCCGGGATGAAGCCGCCGTACTTCTTCATGTTGTCGGACACCTCTTCGGGGTTGAAGGTGATCGACACGTAGAAGTAGCAGAAGGCGATGATCAGGACGAACTGCGTCAGCGTGTACGCCCACGAGTGGTTCTGGCCGCTGAAGTTGACCGCGATCCACTCCGAGACCGCGCCGTTGGGCCGGAAGGTGGCGTACAGCACCGGCAGGTACATGATCGACGAGGCGAAGATGACGGGGATGACGCCCGACTGGTTGACCTTGAGCGGGATGTAGGTCGTCGAGCCGCCGACGAGGCGGCGCCCCACCATCCGCTTGGCGTACTGCACGGGGATCCGGCGCTGCCCCTGCTCGATCCAGACGATCGCGAGCATGACGAGCAGGCCGATGCCGATGACGGTGAAGAAGAGGAACCAGCCGGTGGCGCCCTTGTGGGCGGTCTTGATAGCCCACAGGCCCGTCGGGAAGCTGGCGGCGATCTGGGTGAAGATCATGATGGACATGCCGTTGCCGACGCCGCGGTCGGTGATCAGCTCGCCCATCCACATGATGACGCCGGTGCCGGCGGTCATGATCATGACCATCGTGACCAGCGGCAGCAGCTCGTCGGAGTAGAGGATGCCGTCGCAGCCCGTGAACAGCTGCCCGGTGCGGGCGAGCGTCACGAACGCCGTCGCGTTGAGGATGGCGAGCACGAGCGTCAGGTAGCGCGTGTACTCGGTGATCTTCTGCGTGCCGGAGGCGCCCTCCTTCTTGAGGGTCTCGAGGCGCGGGATGACGACGGTCAGCAGCTGCAGGATGATCGACGCCGTGATGTAGGGCATGATGCCCAGCGCGAAGATCGTCAACTGCAGCAGCGCGCCCCCGGAGAACAGGTTGATGATCGAGTAGATCCCGGCCTGGTCGCCCTGGGCGGCGAGCGCAAGACACTCGCTGATGCGGCCCATGTTCACGTTCGGCGACGGGATCGACGAGCCGAGACGGAAGACGGCGAGGATGCCGAGCGTGAAGAGGAGCTTCTTGCGAAGATCTGGCGTCTTCAACGCGTTAGCGAGGGCGGACAGCATTCGAAATACTACTTTCGACGATCGTTTTAGGGCGCTGCGGGACCGGTTACGGCACGGCAACCCTCGCAGCCTACCAAGCGCGAGGCGGGCCACCAAAAGCTCAGGAAGGACAAAAGACGACGGGGTGGGACCGGTTTCCGGTCCCACCCCGTCGAGGGTTTGGTGCGTTGTGCGTCCTCAGATGAGGGCCGCGGCCCCGCCCGCCGCCTCGAGCTTCGCCTTGGCGGAGCCGGAGAAGGCGTTCGCGGACACGGTCAGCGCCACGGACACGTCGCCGGTGCCGAGCACCTTGACGAGCGCGCCGTCGCGAACCGCGCCGGCCTCGATCAGGTCG
>DAONOU010000188.1:0-850 GCA_035409265.1 Arachnia sp.
GCGGTCGGCGACGAACTCCGCGAACGTCTCGTCGGTCCAGTAGCCGAGCTCGCGGTAGCGCCGCCGAAACTCCTCCGGCCAGGTCGGGAAGGCGGCGACGGGGCTCCTCAAGGTGACGCTGCCTTGGTCAATCACGGTCGCGCAGTCTTGGCCACTCACAGTCCTACCGCCTTTGCCATCGTGGTCAGCTTGGCGCTGGTCTCGCGGACCTCGGCGTCGGGGTCGGAGCCCGCGACGATGCCCGCCCCGGCGAAGAGCCGGAGGTGGTTGCCGTGGAGCACACCCGCGCGGATGGCGACCGCGAACTCGCCGTCACCCGCGCCGTCGACCCATCCGACGGCGCCCGCGAGCGGGCCGCGGAGGCCGGGACCCTCGATCTCCTCGATGGCGGCCAGCGCCGCATCGGTCGGCACGCCGCCGACGGCCGGCGTGGGGTGGAGCAGCCGGGCGAGGTGCAGCGCGCTCGGCCCGCCGGGCGCGACCGTGGCCGTGATCGAGCTGGCGAGGTGCCACAGCGTGTCGGTGGCGAGGAGCCGGGGCGCGGGGTCGGCCTCGAGTGCGAGCGAGACGGGCCGGAGCGCGGCGACGATCTGGTCGACGACGAATGCGTGCTCTTCGAGGTCCTTCGTGGATGCGAGCAGCGCGTCGGCGCGGCGCAGGTCCTCCGTCGGGTCCGGCGAGCGGGGCACGGAACCGGCGAGCGGGAGGCAGCTCACCTCGGCGCCCCGGCGGCGGACGAGTAGCTCGGGGCTGGCTCCCACGAGGACGGGGCCGCCGCCGGCGTCGGCGGTGAGCGGCACGCTGAACACGTAGCGGCCGGGCCGCGTGGCGATCAGCCCTTCGGGCAGGT
>DAONOU010000188.1:860-5243 GCA_035409265.1 Arachnia sp.
CGGCTCACTGACGACGTCGAGGCAGCGGCCGAGCACCACCTTCTCGAGGCGGCCGGCGGCGATCCGGGCGAGCGCGTCGCGGACGCCGCCGGCGTACTGCTCGCGCGTCGGCGACGGGGTGACGACGTGCCTGCGCTCGGCGTCGCGCGCGACCGGCGTTGGGGGCCGCCCCGAGCCGGCGACCCGGTGCATGATCGCGGGGCCGCCGGGCGCGAACGACAGCGCGCCGATGGCGCGCTCCCCCGCTCCGAGCGAGGCGACGACCTCGTCGGCCCAAGCCGCGTCGCAGGGCGCGGCCCAGGAGCCGAGCGCTCCGTCGGCGACGACCGTCTCGTCGCCCACGAACAGGATGGGGGCTGTCCCGGCCGCCGCGGTGTCGGCGGCCTCCTCGAGCAGTTGGGTCACAGCGAGGCTCCCCCGTCGACGTAGAGCTGCTGCAGGGTGACGTGGCGGGCGGCGTCGGAGAGCAGGAAGGCCACCACCTCGGCGACGTCGCCGGGGTCGGCGAGGCGGCCGAGCGGGATGCCGACCCGGTACGCGTCGGGGTTGCCGCGGAGGGTGCCCGCGAGCCCCGTCTCCTCGTCCGGCCAGAGCGAGTGCAGCATCGGGGTGTCGGTGGATCCGGGCTCGACGACGTTGCAGCGGATGCCCCGGGCCGCGAGCTCGAGGCCCGCGCAGCGGGCGAGCGCCGACGTCGCGGCCTTCGAGGCGGCGTAGGCCAGCATGCCGGTGCGGGGCACGCGGGCCGCGTTGGAGCTGACCACGACGACGGCGCCGCCGTCGCGGAGCCGGGGGCGGGGGCGGGCCGCCTGCAGGCAGTGCAGCACCCCGGTGGTGTTGACGTCGAAGTGCCGCTGCCAGGAGTCCGCGGTGGTGTCGGCGAGGCCCGCGGGCTCCAGGATCCCCGCGGCACAGGCGAGCGCGTCGAGGGGCCCGAGCCGGTCGGTCGCCGCGGCGAACGCGCGCTCGAAGCCGTCCGCGGAGGCGACGTCGGCGGCGAACGTCAGGGCGTCCGCGGCACCGGCGTCGAGGGCCTCGTCGGCGACCGCGGCCACGCCGTCGGCGTCCCTGTCGAGCAGCGCGAGCGCGGCCCCGGACCCGGCGAGGCGCAGGGCGGTGGCCCGGCCGATGCCGGACGCGGCGCCGGTCACCAGGGCGACGAACACGGGCGGCGGCACTTCGGCGCGCCGGGGCGCCTCGGAGGGACGAGCAAGCATGCAGAGAACATTAAGGCAGGCTTGCCTTACCTAAATAATCCGTCCGCGCGTTGGGCCTCACACCCGTTGAGCCGCGCCGAAGAAGCGGAGCGACGCAAACGCACCTTGAGCCGGGCCGCAAGCGAAGCGCACGCCCGCGTCGAAAGGCTCCGGCTCCCGATAGCCGCCACTATACATACGGTTATCTCAATATAACCGTAATAATCATGGCTGTTATTATGACGACATGGCTGAGCGGTACAGCATCCCGGACCACAAGACTGAGCGCGCCTTAGGCGATCTCGGCGAGTCCATCGCGTCCTGGCGAAAGCTCCACCAGCTCACCCAAGAGCAGCTTGCCAAGCGCGCAGGGATTTCCCGGCCGGTGCTGACGAAACTTGAGCGCGGCGACGAGGGCGTGGGGATAGGGGCGCTGTTTCGCGTGCTGCGAGTGCTGCAGCTCGATGGAGACGTACTCGAGGCGATGAGCCCGTTCACGTCCCGATTCGGCTGGGACCTCGCCGAACGCACCCAGGTGCAACGGGTACGCCCGCCGAAGCCGAAGGCGACGAAATGAGGCGGACAGACGTCTACGTCGCCGTCGGCGGAGTAGACCAGCTGGCGGGCACCCTGACCGTGCGAGGCAGGGGGGACCTCGCTCGGTCACAGTTCGTCTACGACCCCGAGTTCGCTTACGGGGGCCAGGGGTTCGACCTCGCGCCTGGGCTGCCGGTAGACGATCCCGTGCACGGCTTTCGCGGTATCCCGCTGTTCGTTCAGGATGCCGGGCCCGACCTCTGGGGCGCTCACCTGCTACGCAGGGCTGCACTCGCGAAGGACCGGCTGGCGTCGCTCGACGACCTGGACAACGTCCTCGGCGCCAGCGACTTCGCCCGGCAAGGAGCGCTCCGCTTCGCCGACCCCACCACCGGCACGTTCCTGAGCCCGGCCCCGGTCCCGACGCACGTCGATCTCGAAGACCTGCTCGCCGACGCCGACGACGTGGCCTCCGAGAACCCGTCCTTCTCGCCTATCGCGCGCCTGCTGGCCACCGGCACGTCTGCCCTCGGCGGGGCGCGCGCCAAGGCGTCCGTCACCGATGAGTCCGGGCAGCTGTGGATGGCGAAGTTCCCGATGACCACCGATCGCTGCAACGTCCCCGCCTGGGAGAAGGTCGCCCTCGACCTGGCCGCGCACGCGCGCATCGAGGTACCCGAGAGCCGACTGGAGCGGGCAGCAGGCCGAGACGTGCTGCTGCTGCGCAGATTCGATCGCGACAGCACCGGACGGATCCCGTATCTCAGCTTCCGGAGCCTCCTCGGCAACGCCGACGACGGGCAGGACCCGCCCGACTACCTTCACATCGCGCCCGAGTTGCGGGCATTCACCGACACCCGCGGCGAAGACCTGTTCCGGCGTGCCGCCTTCGGAGTGATGGTGAACAACACCGACAACCACTTGCGCAACATGGGCCTGCTGCGGGTAGGCCGCGCGTGGCGATCGGCGCCGATGTTCGACGTCAACCCCGAACCGGAGTCGGGGAGGGAGCGTCACACCAGCATCGCCGGGCGGTACGGGCTGATCCGAATCCGGGAAGGGCTTGAGGAGCTTGGCCGGGCCTGCGGCTTGGACCAGCGCCGAGTCCAGGACGAACTCACCGATCTCCACGACGTGGTCCAGGGCTGGCGGGGCCTGGCCGAGGCCTACGGGATCGCCGAACGCGAGATCGACCGCATGGGCGCCGCATTCGACGCCGTGGCAGAGCACGTGCAGCAGCGACCCGCGGGCGGCATGCGGCCGCCTGCGGCGCCTGTCAGGCGCGCCAAGACAACGCCCGGTAGCACCTCGGGCTCTTTCGCACCGAGACTGCGCAGCGAGCCCGAGTCGTAGGCCTCAACCGCCAAGGACCTTGGCGAGGTCGTAGCTGACAGGCTCCTCGAGCTGCGCGTAGCTGCACGACGCCGGGTCGCGGTCCTCGCGCCAGCGCACGAACTGCGCCGTGTGCCGGAACCGGTTGCCCTCCATGTGGTCGTAGCGCACCTCGACGACCAGCGAAGGGCGCAGCGGCACGAACGACAGGTCCTTCTTCGCGTTCCACCGCGAGTGCGCCGCCGCGGTCGGGGTCCGCGGGAAGGACTGGTCGCGGTTGTCCGGGGTGTCCTGGGGCAAGTCGTCGTGGCCGGGCTCATTCCTTTCGGCACGGGCAGCGGTCGAGTCCGTCGACGCAGCCCGGCTCAAGGAGCGGCCGCTGTCCGGCTCATCCTGCCCCGCCCAGGACCAGGGATGGCCGTCGAACGTCGTCACGAGTGGCTGGAGTTCCTCGAACAGTTCCTTGCGGCGCGCCATCGGGAAGGCCCCGATCACACCGACGGAGTTGAGCTGGCCGTCGTCGGTGTACAGGCCGAGCAGCAGCGAGCCGATGGCGTCGGTCTGATCCTTGTACAGCCGATACCCGGCGACGACGCAGTCGGCGGTGCGCTCGTGCTTCAGCTTGTACATCACGCGCTTGTCCTCGACGTAGGGTTCGTCGAGCGGCTTGGCGATCACGCCGTCGAGGCCCGCGCCCTCGAACTGCGCGAACCACTCCATCGCCAGCTTCTCGTCGCGCGTGGCCTGGGTCAGGTGAATGGGCGGCGCGGCGTCGGCCAGGGCCTTCTCCAACGCCTCGCGGCGCTCGCGGAACGGCTTCTCGACGAAGTTCTCCTGGCCCAGCGCAAGCAGGTCGAAGGCGACGAAGCTCGCGGGGGTCTCCCGGCTGAGCCTGGCAATCCGCGAGGCGGCGGGGTGGATGCGCTGCTGGAGGGTGTCGAAGTTCAGCCGATCCCCGGTCTCGGGGTCGATCATGACGATCTCGCCGTCGATGACGGAGTGGTCCGGGAAGTTCGCGACGATCGCCTCGACCAGCTCCGGGAAGTAGCGCGTCATCGGGCGCGAGTTGCGTGACCCGATCTCCACCTGGTCGCCGGAGCGCCAGACGATCGAGCGGAACCCGTCCCACTTCGGCTCGAACAGGTACTCGCCGGCGGGCAGCTTCTTCACGGGCTTGGCCAGCATCGGGCCGTAGGGCGGGGCGATCGCGGTGCCCCACTCGGCGTCGCGCTCCGCCTTCGGCGCCATGTAGTCCTCGTCCGCGCGGTCGGCCTTGCGCTTGCTCGGCGGGACGCGCGGCGGCTCGCCGGGCATCTTC
>DAONOU010000189.1:0-5222 GCA_035409265.1 Arachnia sp.
CGCCGCGACGAGGGACTCGTTCAACTCCTCGAACCCGGCGACGGGGAAGAACACCTCCCCGCGCACCTCCAGCACCGACGGAGCGCCCGCGGGAAGGCGGCGCGGCACCCCCTTCACCGTCAACACGTTCGGCGTGATGTCCTCGCCCACGCGCCCGTCTCCGCGGGTCGACGCGACGGCCAGCCTGCCGTCGAGGTAGAGCAGGTTGACGGCGAGGCCGTCGATCTTCAGCTCGCACAGGTACCGCTCCGACGGCGTGCGCACCAGCCAGGAGTCGAGCTCCTCCTCGCTGAACACGTTGTCGAGGCTAAGCATCCGGCGGCGGTGCGCCACCGGCGCGAAGTCGGTGACGCGGGCGGCGCCGACGCGCTGGGTGGCCGAGTCCGGCGTGACCAGCGAGGGATGCGCGGCCTCGAGCGCCTCCAGCTCCCGCATCCGCTCGTCGTACTCGGCGTCGGAGAGCACGGGCTGGTCTATCCCGTAGTACGCCTCCTGGGCCTCGGTCAGCGCGGCGTTCAGCTCCGTCCACCGGCGCCGCAGCTCGGGCGACTCGACGCCCGCCCCTGCCAGGTTCTGCTCCGTCATGGCGTTCATCGTTCCACACGACGCCGGCCGGCCCACTACTGTCTACTCCCATGGCAACCGCAAACATCACCAGGGACGAGGCCGCGGCGCGGTCCGAGGTCATCCGCACCGAGGCGTACCGCGTCACCGTCGACCTCACCGGGCGCGAGGTGACCGACCCCGAGCGCACCTTCGTCTCGACGACCGAGCTGTGGCTGGAGTCCGAGGGCGGCAGCACCTACCTCGACGTCATCGCCGACGACATCCGCGAGGCCACGCTCGACGGCGACCCGATCGACGTCTCCGGGTTCGACGGCTACCGCCTCCCGCTGCCCGAGCTCTCCCCCGGCGAGCACGCGGTCCGCGTCGTCGCGACCTGCCGCTACTCCAACACGGGCGAGGGCCTGCACCGCTTCGTCGACCCCGCGGACGGCAAGACCTACCTGTACACCCAGTTCGAGACGGCCGACTCGCGGCGCATGTACGCCGTCGCCGAGCAGCCCGACCAGAAGGCGACCTTCCAGCTGACCGTGCTGGCGCCCTCGCACTGGGAGGTCTTCACGAACGCGCCCAGCGTCGAGCCCACCGACATCGGCGACGGCTTCGGCCGGTTCGAGCACGAGGCCACCCCGCGCATCTCCACCTACATCACCGCGCTCGTCGCCGGCGAGTTCCACGTCGTCCGCGGCTCCGTGACCTCCGTCGACGGGGCGGTCCCGGCGGCGGTGGCCTGCCGCCAGTCGCTGGCTCAGTACCTCGACGCCGACCGCATCCTGGAGACCACCGACCGCGGCTTCCAGGTGTTCGAGGCCGCGTTCGGCGTGCCCTACCCGTTCACCACCTACGACCAGATCTTCGTGCCCGAGTTCAACGCGGGCGCCATGGAGAACGCGGGCTGCGTCACGTTCCGCGACGAGTACCTGTTCCGCTCCCGCGTGACCGCACGCGAGCTGGACGCCCGCGACAACACGATCCTGCACGAGCTGGCCCACATGTGGTTCGGCGATCTCGTCACCATGCGCTGGTGGGACGACCTCTGGTTGAACGAGTCGTTCGCCGAGTGGGCCTCGCACTTCGCCAACGACGAGATCGCCCGCGAGTACGGCACCGGGGCCAACCCCTGGGCATCGTTCAGCAACGAGCGCAAGGCCTGGGCCTACCTGCAGGACCAGCTGTCGACGACGCACCCGATCGCCGCGGACATGTCGGACCTGGAGAAGGTCGAGCAGAACTTCGACGGCATCACCTACGCCAAGGGCGCGTCCGTGCTGAAGCTGCTCGTGTCCTTCGTCGGGCGCGACGCGTTCTTCGCCGGCGTCGGCGAGTACTTCGCCAAGCACGCGTGGGGCAACACGCAGCTGAGCGACCTGCTCGTCGAGCTGGAGGCCGCCTCCGGGCGCGACCTCAGCTGGTTCTCCTCCGAGTGGCTCGAGACCGCGGGCGTGAACACGCTCGCCGCCGATGTCGAGGTCGACGACGAGGGCCGCTTCACGCGTTTCGCCGTCGCCCAGTCGGCCCACCCCGACTGGCCGACCCTGCGCACGCACCGCCTCGGCATCGGGCTCTACGACCTCGCCGAGGACGGCACGCTGGGCCGCCGCGAGTACGTCGAGGCCGACGTCGCGGGGCCGCTGACCGAGATCCCGCAGCTCGTCGGGCAGAGGCGCGGCGACGTCGTGCTCCTCAACGACGGCGACCTCACCTACGCCAAGATCCACCTCGATCCGGCCAGCCGCGCCGTCCTCGCCGAGCACTTCGGCGGCCTCGCCGACCCGCTCGCCCGCGCCGTCGCCTGGACGTCCTTCTGGGAGGCCACCCGCGACGCCGAGCTGCCCGCGCAGGAGTTCGTCACCCTCGTGCTGGCCGGGCTGCCGAGCGAGCACGACATGGCCGCGGTGTCGACGCTGCTGGCACAGGCTGCGCACGCGTCGCTCTCCTTCACTGCCCCCGAACTGCGCGACGACGTGAACGCCCGCCTGGTCGCCGGCCTCGCCCGGCTGCTGAAGGATGCCGAGCCCGGCTCCGACAAGCAGGTCCTCGTCGCGAAGGCGTTGATCGGCGCGGTCCGCGCCGGCGAGGGAGCCGCGCTCATCGCCGGCTGGCTCGACGGCGAGGAGGTCCCGTCGGGGCTGGCCGTCGACACCGGGATGCGCTGGGCGATCGTCTCGGCGCTTGCCAAGCTGGGCGCGATCGGGGAGGACGGCATCGCCGCCGAGCTGGAGCGCGACAACACCTCGGCGGGCGCCGAGAACGCCGCGGGTGCCGCCGCCGCGCTGCCGGACGCCGACGCGAAGGCGCAGGCTTGGGCGCTGGCCACCGACGAGCCGGGCGTGCCGAACGAGACCCACCGCGCCATCTGCATGGGCTTCTGGCGCTACGGCCAGGACGAGGTGCTGGAGCCCTATCCGGCGGCCTACCTCGACCTGTTGGGAAAGATCTCGCGCCGCGAGGGCGTCTGGGCCGAGCGCGGCTACGCGATCATCGGCACGGCGCTGCGCTGGCTGTTCCCGGCGCCGCTGGTCACCGACTCGCTCGTCGCGACCGTCTCCGCGTGGCTGGCCGACAACGAGCCGTCCGAGCAGGTGCGCCGCGCCGTGACCGAGCGCCTCGACGAGGCCCGCCGCGCCCTCCGCGCCCAGGCCCGCAGCCGGGCCTGACCGCTCCTCGGCCCGCGGCGAGGCGCTAGCCGAGCGTCGTGTCGAAAGGAACGACGGGGCGGCCAGGAACTCGTGTCCTGGCCGCCCCGTCGTGTCGGGAGTTGGGGAATCAGTCGCGCGTGGCGACCTCGGTGCTCGGGGCGTCGGTCTCCTTGCCCGTCAGCTTCCGCATGAAGAACAGCAGCGCGACGACGCCTCCGAAGGCGAGCGGCCCGACGACGGTGAGGAGAAGCAGGTGCATCGTCGACACCGGCTCCGCGGCCGGCCAACCGGGAAGAACTTCGAGGGGCAGCATGCTCATGCGCGGCACTCTACCCGAACCCGGCCCCGGTTCGCCGTCCTTTCCGCCGCTCCGAGCTGGTGCCCTTCTGCGGTAGATTCGGGCCCGAAAACGGGAGGACAGCGATGGACCGCACCATCTTCACCGCCGACGACATGTCGTGGGCGCTGACCCGCATGACGCACGAGCTGCTTGAGCGCAACCGGGGGGCCGACGGCGTCGTCCTCCTCGGCATCCTCACCCGCGGCGCACCGCTCGCCGCGAGGTTGGCGGCCATCGCCGCGGCGCAGGGGCACGCGCTCCCCCACGGCCAGCTCGACATCACGATGTACCGCGACGACCTCCGCGCCAACCCGACACGGCCCGTCGGCCACACGGATATCCCCGGGCCGATCGACGGCAAGGTCCTCGTCCTCGTCGACGACGTGCTCTACTCCGGCCGTACCGTTCAGGCCGCGCTCGCGGCGCTGGCCGATCTCGGCCGCCCGAGCGCCGTGCAGCTGGTCACGCTGATCGACCGCGGGCACCGCGAGCTGCCCATCCAGGCGGACATCGTCGGCAAGCAGCTGCCCACCGCGCGGGCCGAGAGGGTGCGCGTGCGCCTCAGCGAGATCGACGGCGAAGACCTCGTCACGCTGTCCCGGCCCGACGCCGACCCCACCGAACGGAGCGCCTCGTGAAGCACCTCCTCAGCATCGCCGACCTCAGCAGGCCGCAGGCCGAGCAGCTGCTCGCCACCGCGGAGGAGATGCACGACGTGCAGTCGCGGCCGATCAAGAAGCTGCCCGCGCTGCGCGGCCGCACCGTCGTCAACCTGTTCTTCGAGGACTCCACCCGCACCCGGTCGTCGTTCGAGCTGGCGGCGAAGTGGCTGTCGGCCGACGCCATCAACGTGTCGGCCAAGGGATCGAGCGTCAGCAAGGGCGAGTCGATGAAGGACACCCTGATGACGCTGGACGCCATGAGCGTCGACGCCATCGTGATGCGGCACGCGGGCTCCGGCGCGGTGGCGCAGGCCGCCGGCTGGGTGCGGGCGTCGATGATCAACGCGGGCGACGGCATGCACGAGCACCCGACGCAGGCGCTGCTCGACGCGCACGCCGTCCGCCGCCACCTCCGCGCCCACGACCTCGGCGAGCTGGAGGGCAAGCGCGTCGCCATCACCGGCGACCTGCTGCACTCGCGCGTCGTCCGCTCCAACGTGCTGCTGCTCGGCCTCCTGGGCGTCTCCGTGGTGCTCGTGGCGCCGCCGACGCTCATGCCGCCCGGCGTCGAGACCTGGGGCGTCGACCTCACCGATGACTTCGACTCGGTCCTGCCCGACGCGGATGTCGCGATGATGCTGCGCGTGCAGCGCGAGCGCATGAGCGGCGGGTTCTTCCCCTCGGAGCGGGAGTACATCGACGGCTACGGCCTGACCCCGCGTCGGCTGACGCTGCTGAAGCCCGGCGCGTGCGTCGCGCACCCCGGCCCGATGAACCGCGGGCTCGAGATCTCGTCGGCCGCGGCCGATTCCGCCCGCTCGATCATCCTCGACCAGGTGAGCTCCGGCGTCGCGGTGCGGATGAGCGTCCTCTACCACCTGCTCGCCGGCGACGGCACCACGAACTGACAAGGACTGATTGAAGATGAGCACGCTTCTTCGCGGGGTGACCCTCCCCGACGGCACGCACACCGACCTGGCCATCGTCGACGGGGCGATCGCCGCCGAGGCGCCTTCC
>DAONOU010000190.1:0-5215 GCA_035409265.1 Arachnia sp.
TCATGCCGGCCTGGCAGAACCGGCAGCCGCGGGTGCAGCCGCGGAAGATCTCGACGGAGTAGCGCTCGTGAACCGTCTCCGCCATCGGCACGATGGGCGCCTTGGGGTAGGGCCACTCGTCGAGGTCCATCAGCGTGTGCTTGCGCACCTGGTGCGGCACGCCGGGACGGTTCGGCGCGACCACCTGGATGCGCCCGTCGTCGAGGTAGTCGACGTCGTAGAACCTCGGGACGTAGAACGCGCCCGTGAGCGCGAGCCGCATGAGCAGCCCTTCTCGCCCGCCCTCCCGGCCGTCGGCCTTCCACTCGCGGATGATGTCGGAGATCAGCAGGGCAGCCTCCTCGCCGTCGCCCAGGACCGCGACGTCGATGAAGTCGGCGATCGGCTCCGGGTTGAACGCCGCGTGCCCGCCCGCGATGACGAGCGGCTCGTCCTCGCCGCGATCGGCCGCGTGCAGCGCCATGCCCGCCAGGTCGATCATGTTGAGCAGGTTCGTGTAGCACAGCTCGGTGGAGAACGAGGCGCCCAGCACGTCGAACTCCCCGACGGGGCGGTGCGCGTCGAGCGTGAACTGCGGGATGCCGTGCGCGCGCAGCTGCGCCTCCATGTCTGGCCAGACGGAGTAGGTGCGCTCGGCGAGGATCCAGTCGCGCTCGTTCAGCACCTCGTAGAGGATCGCGACGCCCTGATTGGGCTGGCCCACCTCGTAGGCGTCCGGATAGGTCAGGCACCAGCGCACGTCTACCGAGTCCCAGTCCTTGACGACCGAGTTGTGCTCGCCGCCGACGTACTGGATGGGCTTGCTGACCTGGGCGAGCAGCGGCTCGAGCCGGTCGTACACCGAGTGCGTGGGCAGCGCGGTCGTCGTCATGTGCGGCCTTTCCGAGGGGTCAGCGAGCGGCGCCCAGGATAACCCGGGGTCCCGTGCGAGCGACACCCCAGCGGCCGGAGAGCCAGACGATGATCGCCACCGCCACGGCCGCCGCCGCGAACTGGAGCAGGACGACCGGGCTGCCGACGCCCGCGGAGCGGTCCATCACCGTCCCCAGGTCCTGGAACGGCACGAACGCCATCCCGATCATGTTGTTGGCGACATGGATGGCGACGGCGGCCTCCAGCCCTCCGGTGCGCCAGGTGACGTAGCTGAGCAGCAGGCCGAGCGCGAAGTAGAAGAGGATCAGCCAAGGATCGATGGAGAAGTGCACGGCCGCGAAGAGGGCGGCGTTCACGACGCCGCCGACGACGAGGGCGGTCATGGGCGTCCGCGCCCAGGAGCCCGCGGCGCGGAACACGAGCCCGCGGAAGAGGTACTCCTCGGCGGCGGCCTGGAACGGCGTGAGCAGCATCAGCCCGACGAGCAGCCACCACGAGTGCGGGTACACCGAGAAGCCCAGGTCCTCGCCGATGGACGTGAGCGCCGTGTAGAGGAGGATCATCCCGAGGGCGACCGCGCCGGCGAGCCAGGCGAATCCCCACCGGAAGCGCCCTGTGACCGAGGAGAGGTAGCCGCGCGGCTGCCCGGAAATCGTCGCCAACCAGATGGCGACGGGAAGCGTGAGCGCGATCGCGAGGCTGTTGGCGAAGATGATGATCGGCGACGCCAGCAGCGACTCGGGGTCGAAGTACAGCAGATCCTCGAGATCGGGACCCATCGTGGCGAACTCGACTCCCACCGCGATCAGCCCGATCACCGTGCCGATCGTCATCATGGCGGTCCCGCCCAGCACCGCGATGAGGAGCGACTTCCAGATCGGCACGCCGGGCGGGCGCCAGAAGTGCGGGTACGTCGTCGGGGACGACGGCATCGGAGACGGCGGGGGCGGCGGCTGCCACGCCACGGCCGGCGGCCCCCAGCCAGGCTGAGCGGGCGCCGGCCAGTTCTGCGTCGGAGCCAGGTGCGCCGGATACGGCGGCGCGGGAGGCGTCGGCCAAGCCTGCGGAGGACCGGGAGGCGGCGGCCAGGCCGGCGGCGGGGCGAAGTCCGGGGTGCCCGTCGACTGATCGTCGCTCGCGGTCATCGCGGCATCAGCTCCCCGGGAACCACAGCGCGATCTCGGCGGCGGCCGACGCAGGCGAGTCGCTCGCGTGGACGGCGTTGCGCCGCATCGACTCCGCGAAGTCGGCGCGGATGGTGCCGGGGGCTGCCTTCGCGGGATCGGTGGCGCCGTTGAGCTCGCGCACCCGCGCGATCGCGTCCTCCCCGCCCAGGAGCACAGCGACGAGCGGGCCCTCAGTCATGAAGGCGCGCAGCGGGGCGTAGTAGTCGCGGCCGAGGTGCTCGGCGTAGTGCCGGTCCGCGAAGTCGCCGTCGATGGTGCGAAGGTCCATGGCCTCGACGCGGAGGCCTGCCTCCTCGTAGCGCTGCAGGATCGCTCCGACCTGCCCCGAGGCCACGGCGTCGGGCTTGATGATGACGAAGGTCCGCTCGGTCACGAGGCACTCCCCTGTTGCTTGGTCTCGATGCGCCGTCCCAGGACGATGCAGGTCACCCAGATGAGGGCGAAGATCAGGCCCATGGCGTACATCCACGGGGTGAGGACGCCGAGCGCGACGATGGCCGCCTGGGCCGCCCAGCCGACGAGGTAGCCCCAGCGCCTGCGCAGGCCGCCGCAGGCGACGAGGCAGAGCGCGGTCGCGATGCCGCACCACACGGCGCCGGCACCCATGGGGACGCCCGCGATCTGGATCATGCCGATGTAGCCGAGCCAGATCACGATGACCTCGAAGATCAGCACCGACATCGCGGCGCCGCGCATCGGGTTTCCGGGGGCGAGCGTCATCGCTGCTCCCCCTCGCCGTGGGTGACGAGCAGGTCGCGCGCCTCGCCGGCCGCGATCACGGACCCGGCGACGAGGACGCCCGCCTGCCCGTCCGCGGTGTCGGCGAGCATCACCGCGAGCTCGAGAGCCTCGGCCATGGTCGCGGCGCGGTGCACCTGGTGCGTCGACCAGACGGTCTCCGCCAAGGCCGCCAGGTCGTCGACGGGGCGGGCGCGCGGCGTCGACGACACCTGCGTGATCACCACCTGGTCCATGGCCTCGCGGAAGATCTCGAGGACGGCGTCGGCGTCCTTGTCCTGCATCATGGCGACGACGCCGACGACCGGGTCGAAGTCGTAGCTCTCAGCCAGCGCGTCGACGGTGGCGCGCGCGGCCTGCGGGTTGTGCGCGGTGTCGATCACGATGGGCGGCGACGTGCGCGCCAGCTCCAGGCGCGCCGGGGCCTCGACGGACCCCAGGCCCTCGACGATGATCTCCGGGTTCAGCGGGTGCGCCCCCAGAAACGCCTCGACGGCCGCGACGGCGAGCGCGGCGTTGCGGGCCATGTGCTCGCCGTACAGCGGCAGGAACACGTCGCCTACCGGCCCGCCCGCGGTCTCGATCCGCAGCAGCTGGCCGCCGACGGCGAGCTGCCGGTCGATGAGCCCGAAGTCCGGGCCCTCGGCCTTGACCTTCGCGCCGACCTCGACGGCGCGCTCCAGCAGCACGCGCGCGGCAGCCGGATCCTGCCCGGCGAGCACCGCCGTCGATCCGGGCTTGATGATGCCGGCCTTCTCCCCCGCGATCTCCGCGATGGTGCCGCCCAGGATGTGCGTGTGGTCCAGCCCGATGGGGGCCACGACGGCGACCGCGGCGTCGGCGACGGAGGTCGCGTCCCAGCGCCCCCCGAGCCCCACCTCCATCACCGCCACGTCGACGGGGGCGTCGGCGAAGGCCGCGTAGGCCATGCCGGTGATGACCTCGAAGAAGGTCATGGCGACGCCGTCGTGGGCCTGCTCGTCGACCATGGCGACGTACGGGGCGACGTCGGCCCAGACCTCGTCGAAGCGCTCCTCGCTGATCGGCTCGCCATCGATGACGATGCGCTCGCGCACGTCGCTCAGGTGAGGGCTGGCGAACCGGCCGGTGCGCAGCCCCGTGGCGCGCAGCACGGTCTCGATCATGATCGCGGTGCTGCCCTTGCCGTTGGTGCCCGCGACCTGGATGACGGGCATGGCGCGCTGCGGGTCGCCCAGCAGTTCCATCAGCGCCGCGACGCGGCTCAGGCTGGGCGCGACCCGATGCTCGGGCCAGCGGCTGGTCAGCTCGCGCACGAGCTCTGCGTGGGTGGTGTGGGTCATGATGAGCTTCAGCCTACTGGGCCCGATCACGCGCCCGCTCATGTTCCAGCCGAGCACCGAACGGTAGTTGAAGTTTCTATGTCTTGCTGTTCCGTCTAGGATTGGGCGCACGCCCGCGAGCCCGCTCGCCCGACGATCGCCCGAGGAGACATCCGGATGTCGAACAACTCATCGCTCAGCAAGCGCGCCGCCCTGCGGCAGCAGCAGGAGCTGGAGGAGAAGTCCAAGAAGACCAAGCGGGTCGTCGGCGCGGGCCTCGGGCTGCTCGCGCTCACCGCGGTCGTCGTGCTCGCCATCGTGATCTTCCAAGCGATCTCGGCGCCGACCAACAAGCCGGTGGCCACAGATCAGCTCACCCCGCCCAACGCCACCGAGAAGCACGGCGTCCTCCTCTTCGGCAAGGAGCCGACGGCGGACAAGCCGCACCTGATCGTCTACCAGGACTACCAGTGCCCCTGGTGCGCGGCGTACGAGACCGCGTTCGGCACCCCCGTCGAGGAGCTCGTGGAGTCCGGCAGGATCACCGCCGAGTACCGCACCACCTCCTTCCTCGACGGCAACGCTGAGGACGGCCCCTCGCGCCGCGCCGCGGTCGCCGCCGCTGCTGCCGACGAGGTCGGCAAGTTCGCGGAGTACCAGCGGATCATCTTCGCCAATCACAAGGAGAGTTCCGCGGCCTATCCCGCGCGCCAGCTCCGCGACGACTTCGCCGAGGAGGCCGGCATCACCGGCGACGCGCTGACGACCTTCCAGGACCTGTTCGACACCCGCGCGTTCAACGACTTCGCTCAAGGCGCCTACGACACGTGGAACTCCGACCCCGTAACGCTCAGCGAGGATGGCAAGCGAAGCACCCCGGTCTACGCCGTGTCGGGAGAGAGGCTGCCCGGACTGATCGACGGAAGCGGCCAACCGGTGATGGATCCCACCGCCGACAACTTCTACCAGGTCGTCATCCAGGCGTGGGAGGCCGGCGGCAAGCAGATCGAGAAGTAGGGGTCACGCGGGCTAGGATTGCCCGCGTGAATACGCCGAATCGTCGCTCGCTGCCCGAAAAGCCCGTCCTCGAAGGCCTGGAGGCCAAGTGGGGACAGG
>DAONOU010000191.1:0-5202 GCA_035409265.1 Arachnia sp.
AGAGATAGGTCTCGACGACGTTGGTGGCCATGACCGTGCCGTCGAGGTCGAAGGCCGCGAGCACCGTTCCCGGCTCGGTGGGCTTCAGGTCCTTGAACGTGGTCGCCTTCGCCTGGCGCCGCTTGCGCGCCGCCTCCAGCCGCCGCACCGGGTTGGTGATGGCGGGGATGTGGACGCCCTCCAGGTATTCGGTCCAGTCGTAGCTCGCCGAGTCGAAGCCGAAGGCGGCCTTGTCGTCGGCGTGCAGCGAGGTGTGCAGCGCGAGCGTGCAGTCGTCGACGAAGTGCAGCTCCGACTGGAGGTACTCGCCGTACAGCGTCAGGTACTTGCCGAGGAAGTCCAGCTGCTTGCGGACCTCGTCCAGCTGCACAGCGATCTTGCGCGTGCGCTTCCCGCGCGGCGCGTAGCTCAGCAGCTTGTTGCCGATGTTAACGCCCTTGTCCCCTGCCCACATCAGCTTCTCGATGGGCTCGAAGCCGGGGAAGTTCCACGTGGCCAGCGGCGTCGAGCCCTGACCCTCGGTGTAGGGGTGCTCGGTGAAGTAGTGACGCACGTGCTCGTAGATGCCGCGGAACGTCAGCGGGTTCCTCGCGCCGGAGTTCAGGTGGTAGAACTCGGGCTCCCCCACCGTCGGCTGCGTGGCGCACACCGCGACGATCGCGTTGACGACGAAGTCGCACGGGATGATGTCGATGACGGCGTCCGGCGAGGCGGGCACGTCGGGCAGCTGGCCGCGGCCGTAGGCGAGGATGATCGGGTCGGCCATCTTGAAGCCCTCGATCCAGCCCGCGTACGGGTGGATGAGCGACGACTCGACGATGGCCGGGCGCACGACCGAGATCTGGAAGTCGCGGCCGAGGTCGGCGACGACCCGCTCCGCGAGCGCCTTGGCGAAGGTGTAGACGTCGGTCCAGCCCAGCGAGCGGGCGCGCTCGGTGCCCGCCTTGACCAGCTCCTGCTTGACCCACTCCTGGCGCCGGCGCTCGGTGTCGTGCGACGTCGTCAGGTAGCCCGCCTGGCGGTGCAGCGCCTCGGCCTGCTTGCGGAGGATGGTCAGCTGCTCCGAGGAGCGCGATCGGGCCTCGACGTGCTCCTTCATGGCGAGCGCGGCCCTGGTCTCGGCGTCGTAGTCGATGTCGTGGACGTGCGCGGCCTCGGGGATGGCGCCGCGGCGGCGGCCGGCGGTGTAGGCCGTCGAGATGTGGACGTAGTGCGGCACCTTGACGAGGGTGCCGTCCTCGTCGGAGCACGCCTCGCGGAGCCTCGTCAGCAGGGACTTCGCCCCCACCACGTTGGTCATGAAGGCCTGGTCGATGGGCGGGTCGAAGGAGACGTCGCCGGCGCAGTGCACGAGCACGTCGATGTCGCGCGGCAGGGCAGGCACGTCGGGCAGGTCCCCCTCGATGACCTCGACGCGCGCCGCCATCAGCGCCTCGATGCCGCCGGACTCCGCCACGATCTCGGTGAAGATCTTCTTCTTGAGCAGCGCCGCGACGCGCTCGTGCGCGGTGACCGAGCCCTTCGGCCGCACGATCACGCCGGTCGTCGTTCCGGGGCACTCGGTGAGCACCTTCCACAGCATCTGCTCGCCGATGAAGCCGGTGACGCCGGTCATCACGATCTTCTTGCCGTCGAGCAGGTCCGTGATCCGGCCCTCGAGCAGCGGCGGCACGTGGACGGCGTCGTGGTCCGCCACGCCGAAGGTGCTGGCGGGTGGCCTGGCCATCAGTTACCGCCCTCGGCGACCGCGAGGGCCTCCTCGATCGTGAACCGGCCCACGTACAGCGCGGTGCCGATGATGGCGCCCTCGACGCCCTCGTCGACGAGGCCGCGGAGGTCGCGGAGGTTGTCGAGCGTCGCGATGCCGCCGGAGGCGATGACCTTCTTGCCGGAGCGCCGGGCGACGTCGAGGAGGAGCCGCACGTTGGGCCCGGTCAGCATGCCGTCGGCGTTGACGTCGGTGACGACGAATCGCTCGCAGCCCGCGGCGACGAGCCGGTCGAGCGTCTCGACCCACGGGCCGCCCTCGGTGGTCCAGCCGCGCGCCGCGAGGTTCTCCCCGCGGACGTCGAGGCCGATGGCGACGCGGTCGCCGTAGGTCCCGACGACGTGGTCGCACCACTCCGGGTTCTCCAGCGCGGCGGTGCCGATGTTGACGCGGCGGGCTCCGGTGGCGAGCGCGCGGTCGAGCGACTCCTGGTCCCGGATGCCGCCGGAGATCTCGACCGACATGTCCAGCCGGCCGACGATGTCGCTCAACAGCGCCGCGTTCGAGCCGCGGCCGAACGCCGCGTCGAGGTCGACGAGGTGCAGCCACTCGGCGCCGCCGTCCTGCCAGCGCAGCGCCGCCTTCAGCGGGTCGCCGAACTCCTTCTGCGTGCCCGCGATGCCCTGCACGAGCTGGACGGCCTGGCCGCCCTGCACGTCCACGGCGGGCAACAACTGCAACTTCTCCACGACGCTAGACCCTATCGGATAAGAGTGGAAATCCAGTTGGCGATCAGGCGGGCTCCCGCCGCCCCGGACTTCTCCGGGTGGAACTGGGTGGACGCCACCGCCCCGCGTTCGACGGCCGCGACGAACGTCGCGCCCTCGTGCCGCGCGGTGGCCGTGAGCGCGTCGGCGGGCCCCGCGAGCGCCGCGTAGCTGTGCACGAAGTAGAACCGCTCCCCCGCGAGGCCCGCGAACAGCCTGCTCTCCTCGGGCGCGTCGACGAGGTTCCAACCCATGTGGGGCAGGCGCCGCGCCGCGAGCGGCTCCACGAGACCGTCGAACAGGCCGACGCCGTCGGCGCGCTCGCCGTGCTCGGTGCCGCCCTCGAAGAGGACCTGGTGGCCGACGCAGATGCCGAACAGCGGGCGCCCGAGGCCGACCCACTCGCGGATCAGCTCGACCCCGCCGGCGCCGCGCAGCCCGCGCATGCAGGCGGCGAAGGCGCCAACGCTGGGGACGACGAGCGCGTCCATCCGGTTGAGCTCGGCGAGGTCGGCGGTCACGGCCACGTCCGCCCCGGCGTTGGCGAAGGCCCGGGCGGCAGAGTGCAGGTTGCCCGAGCCGTAGTCGAGCAGGCCGACCCGGGTGCTCAGAGCGCGCCCTTCGTGCTCGGGATCCCCAGCTGGCGGGGGTCCGGCTCGACGGCCTCGCGCAGCGCGCGGGCGAGCGCCTTGAACTGCGCCTCGACGATGTGGTGCGGGTCGCGTCCCGAGAGCAGCGTGACGTGCAGGCACAGCCCCGAGTTCAGGGCGAGCGCCTCGAAGACGTGATAGGTCATGGACCCGGCGTAGGGCACGCCGCTGCCGCCGATCAGCGCGTAGACCTGGCCGTCGGGCTCGCCCTTGCACACCACATAGGGGCGGCCGGCGACGTCGACGACGCAGTCCGCGACGGCCTCGTCGAGCGGGATGACGGCGTGGCCGTAGCGGCGGATCCCGGACTTGTCGCCCAGGGCCTCCTTCAGCGCCTGGCCGATGCAGATGGCGGTGTCCTCGACGGTGTGGTGGCCGTCGATGTGCAGGTCGCCGGTGGCCTCGACATCGATGTCGATCATCGAGTGCTTGGCCAGCGCGGTCAGCATGTGGTCGTAGAATCCGACGCCGGTGGAGATGTTCGACGCCCCGGTGCCGTCGAGGTTGACGGTGACCGTGATCGTCGACTCCGAGGTGGAGCGGGAGATGGTCGCGGTGCGGCTCATGGGGTGGTTCCTTCTTTTTCGGGGGCGAGGTCGTCGAGGGCAGCCCTCAGCAGCGTCATCTCGTCCGGGGTGCCGGCCGAGACGCGCAGGAAGCCCGCCGGGCCGGTCTCCCGGATGAGGATGCCGCGCTCACACAGCGCCTGCCAGACGGCGTGGCGGTCCGGGAAGCGGCCGATCAGGGAGAAGTTCGCCTCCGAGTCGACGACGTCGTAGCCGCGCGAGCGGGCCCACGCCTCGAAGCCGCGGGCCTCGGCGGTCAGGGAGCGGACGCGGGCGAGCAGCTCGTCGGCGTGCGCCAGCGCGACCCGGGCGACGGCCTGGGTCTGCGCGCTCAGGTGGTACGGCAGGCGCACGATCCGGCACGCGTCGACGATGGCGGGGTTCGCGGCCAGGTAGCCGACCCGGCCCCCGGCCAGCGCGAACGCCTTCGACATGGTGCGCGAGACCACCAGCCGCGGGTGCCGCTCCAACAGCCCCAGCGCGCTGGGCCGGGCGGAGAACTCCTGGTAGGCCTCGTCCGCGACGACGATCGCGTCGGTGTTCGCGCAGACCTCGTCGAGCACCTCGACGGGCGTCGCGGTGCCGGTGGGATTGTTCGGCGTCGTCACGATGACCACCGTGGGGCCGTGCTCCTCGACGGCCCGCAGGATCAGGCCCGCGTCGAGGGTGTAGTCGTCGTTGCGGGGAACCGTGACGTACTCGGTGCACGTGTTGCGCGCGTACTCCGGGTACATGGAGTACGTCGGCGTGAACGTGAGCACCCGCCTGCCGGGGCCGCCGAAGGCCGTCAGGAGATGGCTCATGATCTCGTTCGACCCGTTGGCGGCCCAGATGTTCTCCGCGGTCAGGCCGTGGCCGAGGTACGCGGCCAGATCCGAGCGCAGCGCCAACGCCTCGCGGTCCGGGTAGCGGTTGAGGCCTCCCGCGGCGTTCACGATGGCCGCGGCCATCTCCTGCCGGATCAGCGGCGACGGCGGGTACGGGTTCTCGTTGACGTTCAGGACCACCGGCACGTCCAGCTGCGGCGCGCCGTAGGGCTCCTCGCCGATCAGGTCCGCGCGCAGCGGGAGGTCGTCGAGCGTGATCACGCGGGCCTCCGCACCGTGACGGCGGCGGCGTGGCCGGGAAGGTCCTCGGCGAGCGCGAACCGCTCCACACCGTCGGCGATGGCCAACAGCGCATCGGCGGAGTAGTCGATGACGTGCACCGTGCGCACGAACGAGCGCACGGTGAGGCCCGAGGAGTGGCACGCGCAGCCCGCGGTCGGCAGGACGTGCGTCGAGCCGGCGGAGTAGTCGCCGAGCGAGACCGGCGAGTAGTCGCCGACGAAGATCGCGCCCGCGTTGCGGATGCGGGCCGCGACGGCGCGGGCGTCGGCGGTCTGGATCTCCAGGTGCTCGGCGGCGTAGGCGTCGGCGACCGCGACGGCCTGGTCGAGGTCGCGCACGAGCACCACCGCGGACTGCGGCCCGGTGAGCGCCGTGCGGATCCGCTCCTCGTGCCGCTGCGTC
>DAONOU010000192.1:0-5150 GCA_035409265.1 Arachnia sp.
GACCTGGTCGAGAAGTCGCTGCGCGGCGCGAACCTGTGGAACGAGGTCAAGGACCGCCTCGACCGCCCCGGATCGGGCCTCTCGGGCGGCCAGCAGCAGCGCCTCTGCATCGCCCGCGCCATCGCCGTCTCCCCCGACGTGCTGCTGATGGACGAGCCCTGCTCCGCGCTCGACCCCATCTCCACCCTCGCGATCGAGGACCTGATCAAGGAGCTCAAGGAGACCTACACCGTCGTCATCGTGACGCACAACATGCAGCAGGCCGCGCGCGTGTCGGACCAGACGGCGTTCTTCAACCTGAAGGAGCACGGCAAGCCCGGCGAGCTGATCGAGATGGGCCCCACCGAGAAGATCTTCCACAACCCGGACCAGAAGGCGACCGAGGACTACATCACCGGCCGCTTCGGCTGAGCCCGGACGCGAGCGCAAAGGAACGCGCATGAACACCATGGATGGCGTCGTCATCTGCTCCTTCTACACCGGCGACGACTACTATAGGACGAGCGCCGACGCCCTCCGTTCCGATCTCGACCGGCTCGGGCTCCGGTCCGTGATCGAGGAGATCGAGAAGCCGGACGGCACCGACTGGGCCGACATCTGCCGCAAGAAGATCCCCTTCGTCGCGCGGGTGTGCGAGTCCCACCCGAACGACCGGGTGTTCTGGATCGACGTCGACTGCCTGCTCCTCGACATTCCCGACTACGTGCGCAACTCGACGGCCGACCTGCTCGGCTTCCAACGCGGCTTCGGCAGCCCGCTGACCATCGGATACGGGCGACGCACGAGGTTCTGGGAGCCGACGTTCCTGGGCATCAACTCGACGCCGGGCGGCCGGGCCTTCATTGCGGAGGCGGCGCGGCAGGAGGCGTCCAGCGAGGCGAAGGCCACCGACGACTACTTCTTCGAGGAGGCGTGGCGGGCGAAGGCCGACAACCTGACGTTCCAGATCCTCCCCTCTCCCGCCATCGTTGGGAGGGGGACTCCCGACGGCACGGTCTCCCCGTTCTTCGTGTTCGGCTCCAGCGGCAACGTCGCGGAGTTCAAGGGGAAGGTCGCCCAGCACGCCGCCCACCCCGTGATGCCCCGGCGTCCGACGGCGCGCTCGCTCGCCGGCGTCGCCCGCCGACAGGCGCTGCGCGGCGCGAAGATCGTGCACGGCTGGATGCCGGAGCGCGCGTCGGGCACGCTCCGTCGCGTCGCCGATCGTTCCGGCGTGACCCACCTCCTGACCGGCGGCGCGGAGAACCACTCGTCGGCGTCGAACCCGAGCGCGCACCGGTCCGGGTTGTCGAAGTCGATGGTGATGGCAGGGCAGCGCGGCGAGCCCGACCGGGTCGCCGCCATCTACGAGCGGTTGACGGCCGCCGAGCCGCCGACGGCCCCGGAGCGGGCCGCGCACGCCGCGGCGTTGAGCTTCTCCCACTACCTGACATCGGAGGGTCCGGTTACCGCCTCGGAGCCCGCCCGCCTGGCGTGGTGGCCCCGTCCGTTCCCGGGAAACTTCGGCGACTGGCTGAGCCCGCTCGTGGTAGCGCGCGTCGGCGACACCGCCGTGCGCTACCAGTCGTTGACGGCGAGGACGAACGCGCCGCACCTCGTCGCGGTGGGATCGGTCGGGCGCTTCATCAAGCCCGAGTCCATCGTGGTGGGGACCGGGATCTCCAGCCTCGACACGGCGACGGGGGTCCCCGCCCGCTACGTGTCGGTCCGCGGTCCCCTGACCGCGCGGGCCATCGCGGCGGTGGGCGGGCCGGTCGTCGAGCGGTTCGGCGATCCGGGCGTCCTCGTGTCGCGGCTCCTCCCCGTGAAGCGCGGCGCCACGAACGGGCGGGTGGCAGTGGTGCGCCACTTCACGCACGTCGGCGTCCCGCTCACGCTCCCTGACAACGTGGACGAGTTGAGCGTCCTCGTGAGCACGCCGGACGACATCGCCGGCCTCGTCCGCCGCCTGAACGAGTACGACTACGTGATCACCAGCGCCATGCACGTCCTGATCGCCTGCCACAGCTACGGGATTCCCGCCGGGCTCGTGACCTTCGCCGGCCTCGAGGCCGCCGTGCACGGATCCGGGATGAAGTACACCGATTACGCCCGCGGCGTCGGGATCGCCGACGAGCTGACCCCCCAGGTGGTCGGCTTCAACTTGAAGAACCTGTCCCTCGAGTCGCTGGTGAGCGACGTCACGATTCGCCCCGAGGTCCTGGACGACGTCGAGGACGCCGTGCGCGAGGCCCACTCGCGCTACGTGGACATGGTCGAGTCAAGAACCGGTGTTTAGGCACATCCTCGCCGTCTCCGGCAGGCTGTTCACCGACCCGAGGAGCCGGGTCAAGGTGGCCCTCCTCATCCTGCTGTTCGCGGTGATCCCCGTCACGGAGATGCTGGCCGTCCGGCTGTTCTCCGGCATCATCACCGACGGGCCCGGCCAGTTCGTCGAGAACCCTCGGCGGGTGGTGTGGCAGATCGTCGTGTTCTTCATCGCGCTGGGCGCCACGCGGTCGGCGCACCACGGCATCAAGCTGGCGCGGGTGCGCGTCATCCGCTCGGGTTTCGCGGCGAGCGGCTCAGCGACGCCTCCCAACAAGGAGAGTTGGCAGTGGGCGCTCGCCTTCGAGATGTCGAACGCCCTGTCCGCCGTCGTCCAGATCCTGATGTTCGCCGTGCTGTTCTTCGTGTTCGACCCCGTCACGGGGTTCGCCGGCGCCGCCGTCGCGGCCCTCTCGCTGCTGGCGATCTCGGTACTCTACAAGCGGCAGCTCGTCCTGCAGCGGGACTACCTCGAGACGAGGTGGTCCCCCGAGGCCGTCGCGATCCCCGAGCGCGTCGGCACGCGGATCAAGCACTCGGAGATCGGCGCCTTCATCGGCACGGGGGGCCTGCTCGTGACCCTGGTCGTCGTCTTCTCCCGCGTCCTCGGCGGGCAGATCGCTACCTCGGACGCGATCGTGCTCTTCCTGGGACTGAGGCTGATGTTCGGCCAGTTCGGGACGCTCTCCTCCAGCGCGATGCGCTTCGCCCGCGCCGCGGTGCACGTGTAGGCCGCTACCCGCAGGTCATCAGGCCCGCGTCGACCTTCAGCTGGAGGACGCGCGCGGTGGACTCCTCGACCCTTGCCGCGAACGACTCGTCGCCCTCGACCCTCTCCACCGTCGCTCCGGCCATGTCCGACATGAGCGCGGGGTTCGCGTTGATGATCAGGTCGCCGCCCGCCTCGAGGAACCGCACGGCGCGCTCGCCGGGCGTGACATCGGCCACGGCCTTGGCGGCGCCCAGGTCGTCGGCGATCACCACGCCATCGAAGCCGAGGTCGCCGCGCAGCAGGTCCGTGATCAGCGCGCTGCTGAACACGCCCTCGTTGTCGGGGTCGATCCGCTCGAACACGGCCGACGAGACCATGACCGACGACACGCCCGCCTCTATGGCGGCGCGGAACGGGGCGAGGTTCTCCGACTCGGGAGTGGTCACGGTGTCCAGGGCCGCGCCGAAGTCGGTGTTGGTGGTCACCTCGCCGAGGCCGGGAAAGTGCTTGGCCGACGTCGCGACGCCCGCCTGGCGCATCCCTTCGACGACGGCGACGACGGAGTCGGCGACCTCCGCGGGGTCGGCGCCGAAGTCGCGCTTCAGCTTCCCGATCGGCTCGTTGGAGCCGCGCTTGGCCTCGGGCACGACGTCGGCGACGGGGGCGAGGTTGTAGTCGACCCCGGCGCGTTTGAGCTGCTCACCCCACTCGGCGGCCTCGGCCTCGAGCTCGGCGGGGTCCGTGCCGCCCTGCGTGCGGGCCGGCGGGATGTCGTCGAAGCCCTCGCCCTTCAGCCGCTGGACGGCGCCGCCCTCCTGGTCGACGGCGATCAGCAGCGGCAGCGCGGCCGTGGCCAAGGAACCCAGCTCCGCCGTCAGGAGGCGGATGACCTTCCGCCCGGCCGAGCTGTTGCCGAGCAGCACCACGGAGCCCACGCGGTTGTCGACGACGGCGGCGCGCGTCGCCTCGTCGAGGCCGCTGGTGCTGACCCCCAGCATGAACAGCTGGCCGACGCGTTCCTCCGGCGTCAGGCCCCTCGCCATCGTGACGCAGGCCGGCGTCGTCGGCGTGGGAACGGGCGCGGGCGACGCCGCGGCGCTGTCTCCCGCCGCCCCGTCCGCGACCGACGGGGACGGCACCGCCTCCCCGGGCAGGTGCACGCCGAGCGGCTCGGGAGCGCAGGCCCCGAGCCCGAGGGCGGCGACGGCGGCCAGCGCCAGGGGTGCGAGTCGACTCACTGGTCGAGCTCCGCGGGCCGATGCGCCGCCAGGAGGCTGAGCAGGGCGTTCTCCACGACCTCCGGGAGCGCGGGATGGATCCAGTACTGCCCGCGGGCCATGTCGTCGACGCGCTGCCCGAAGCTCATGGCCTGGATCAGCGGCTGGATCAGGGTCGAGGCCTGCGGGCCGACGATGTGGGCGCCGAGCAGGTGCCACGTGCGCGGGTCGGCGAGCAGCTTCACGAAGTGCCCCTCGTCCTCCAGCGCCCACCCGTACGCGACGTCGGCGTAGCGCTGGCGCGCCACGACGTAGGACGCCCCCCACGCCTTCAGCTGCTCCTCGGTGGCCCCGACGCACGCGAGCTGCGGGTCGCTGAACACCGCGGCGGGGACGAAGCGGTGGTCGGTCTGGCGCAGGTTGTCGGGGTTGAGCAGGTTGTGCTGCACCGTGCGCATCTCCGCGTTGGCCACGTGCTTCAGGAGGAAGTCCGAGGACACGTCGCCCATCGCCCACACGCCCGGGGCGGTGGTGCGCTGTTCGGCGTCGACGTGGACCTGCCCGCCCGGGCGCTGCTCGACGCCCGCGGCGTCGAGGTTCAGCATGTCGGAGTTGCGCACGCGGCCCACGCAGACGAGCAGCGCGTCGGCGAAGTAGTCGTACTCGATCCCGTTGCGGTCTCGGGTGATGACGTCGAGGCTGCCGTCGTCGGCGATCTCGATGCCCGACACCTCCTGATTGAGCCGCACGCGCACGCGGCGGCCGATCTGCTCCGCGAAGGCCGCCGACGCCTCGCCGTCGTGGCCGCGCAGCAGCACCTCCGAGCGGTTGATCAGGGTGACGTCGGAGCCCAGTGCGGAGAAGACGTGCGCGAACTCGGCCGCGATGTAGCCGCCGCCGACGATGACGAGGCG
>DAONOU010000193.1:0-5142 GCA_035409265.1 Arachnia sp.
ATCACCTGGGATCCCGAGACGTCCGAGTTCGTCGTCCACTCCCCCAGCCCGTCGGCGACGAAGGCCTACATCGGCAACGCCGGACGCGACGGCAGGATGGCCGCGGTGTTCGGACAGCTGTGGGTCGGCGACGAGCACCAGGGCGTGCACGTCGTTCTCGTCCCCATCCGCGACGAGCGGGGCGACGACCTCCCGGGCGTGACCACCGGCGACCAGGGCCACAAGGGCGGCCTGCTCGGCGTCGACAACGGCACCCTCTCCTTCGAGCACGTGCGCGTGCCGCGCGAGATGCTGCTCGACCGCTACGGCGGCGTCGGCGAGGACGGGATGTACGCCTCCCCCATCGCGTCCAAGAACGCGCGCTTCTTCACCATGCTCGGCACCCTCGTGCGCGGCCGCATCTGCGTGGGCGGCGGCGCGGCGTCCGCGGCCCGCAAGGCGCTCAGCATCGCCGTCGCGTACGGCAACCGGCGCCGCCAGTTCCGCCTCCCCGGCCTCGGCGAGGAGATCCCCCTGCTCGACTACCTCACGCACCAACGGCGGCTCCTCCCCGACGTGGCGCGCGCCTATGCTTACGGATTCGCGCAGAACGAGCTGGCGGCCCAGCTCCAGCGCGTGCAGGACGCGGAGCCGCCCGACGCCCAGGCCTCGCGCGAGCTGGAGACCCGCGCGGCGGGCATGAAGGCCGTCCTGACGCGCTGGGCCAACGACACGCTGCAAAGCTGCCGCGAGGCCTGCGGCGGCGCGGGCTTCATGTCGGACAACGGCATCACCCTCGCCCGGCAGGACGCCGACATCTTCGCCACGTTCGAGGGCGACAACACCGTCCTCCTCCAACTGGTCGCCAAGGCGCTGCTGCTCGACTACAAGGCCAGCTGGGGCGAGATGGACATGCGCGGCACCGCCCAGCAGACGGCCAAGCTGCTCGGCGGCGCCTTCATGGAGCGGACGACGGCGCGCTCGGTCATCGAGCGGCTGGTCGCGGCCACGGACCGGCGGCCGGAGTCCGACCGCCTCCGGTCCCGCGGCTGGCACGTGACGATGTTCGAGTTCCGCGAGCGCCACACCGTCGAGGGCCTCGCCAGACGCATGCGCGCCGCGGGCAAGGCCGACGACTCGTTCGCGGCCATCAACCAGTGCCAGCCCCACATGCTCGAGGCGGCGAGGGCGCACGTCGACCGCGTCGTGCTCGAGGCCTTCATCGGCGCCATCGAGAGCTGCGACGACGACTACATCGCCGCGCTGCTCGGCCGGGTCTGCGACCTGTACGCGCTGTCGACGATCGAGGCCAACCGCGCCTGGTTCCTGGAGCACGAGGTCTTCGACTCGGGACGCTCGAAGGCGGTCACCGCGGAGGTCGACGCGCTGTGCGGCGAGCTGCGCGGGAAGTCCCGCGAGCTGGCCGAGGGCCTCGGCGTCCCCGACGCCTGGCTCACCCTCCCGAGGGAGGCGATCCCGCCGCTGATCCCCGCCGCTGGTTGAGCCGTCAGGACAGCCCGCGCGCCTGGCGCACCCAGGCGACGATCTCGTCGACATTCTCCGGCGTGGCGAGCCCGCACTGGTCGAGCTCCTGCGGGATGCGCAGCGTGATGCCGGTCTTGCCCGCGGCGAAGGCCTCAGCCGTCGTCCCGCTAGCGAGTTCCGTCTTGACGTTCTTCAAATCGGAGACGCCCTCGCAGAGGTGCATCACGCCGCCGCCGCCGCTCCACCAGACCTTGTCCTCGCCCACCAGTTGCGTGACGACCTGCGACTCGACCGCGGCCTGCTCCTGCGACAGCGGCGTGAAGTCGATGCCGAGCACGACGGCGGCGAGCGCGACGACGATGCCGACGCTGCCCGCGATGGTCTTCTGCTGCTTGTCCATGTCCTTGTTCAGGAACACCAGGATGATCAGCGGCAGGAAGGCGACGAGCGCGATGATGGCGCCCAGCTGGTTCTGCACGAAGAACCGGAACGTCTCCTTGGAGGACGCGGGGTCGAGGCGGTTGGCCTGCTTCCACAACTGCGAGCCGATGATCGACAGCGCGCCGATCACGACGAAGAAGCCGACGAGCGTCCATAGCCGCCAGTCCGGGAAGCCATGGTTGGCGACAAGCTCGTCGAACGGCGGGCGCAGCAGCCAGAAGATCGCCACGAGTTCGAGCGCGATCGCCACGCCCCACAGCACCAGCGCGACGACGCGCTTCTGCGTGGCCTTCGCCTTCGCCTCCGGCGTCGGGGTGAAGACCCGCGCCTTCTTCTCGGAGCTCGCCTTCCGGGGCTTCTTCGCCGGGGCTTCTTCTGACATGCGGACCTCTTCCAACGTGCGTTCGGCGAGCAGGATACCGGTGGGGGCACCCAACGGTCGAGCACACGCCCCGGATTGGCCGACGGGGCCGCGCGGCTACCCGATCCGCAGGTCCGCGCTCGGGCTGGGCATCTCGACCCAGGTCCGGCCGGGCGCCATCAGCAGCGGCGAGCCGTCGGCGAGCGTGAACGAGAACCGCTTGTTGACGGCCCCCTTCTTCCATTTGCCCTTCACGACCCTGCCGCCCTGCAGGTAGTGGAACGTGCCCTTGGCGTCGATGATGTCGACGATCGGGTCCGGCGCGTGCCTGCCGTAGCCGATCTTGCCCATCTCCCACGCCGCGGCGATGACCAGCACGGCGTCGGCGGTCACGCGGTCGCCGTCGGCGAGGATGTGCTCGCCCCACGGCTGGCTGCGCAGGTAGGTGCCGCTCTTCTCGTCGTACTCGTAGCTCATGTCGTACTTGTGGCCGGAGCCGTAGGGCACGTCGATCGTGGCGGCCTTCTCGCCCGACGCCGTCGACGCCTCTGCCGCGGTGGGCGCGAACGGGAAGTAGGTCTTCGGGGCCTTGGTGTTGCGCTCGGCCAGCTCGGCCATCTTCGCGGGGTGGGCCTGGATGGCCCGGTCGTATTGAGTCTTTCCGTCGTACTTGTACAGGCGGTCCTGGTTGACGCTGAACGCGCCGGTGCCGCGCCAGTCGAGGTAGGTCATGCGCTCGAGGTACTTGGCGTGGTCGTCGATGTAGTTCAGCACCCAGTCCGCAGCGCCGGTGTTGGCGACGACGGGCTTGATGGGCGCGAGGAGGGGTACGTCGACGGGGCGCAGTGAGCGGACCGGGCCGACGGCCTCAGGGAAGGTGCTGTGGTAGATCGGGCAGAGCCGCGTGTAGGCGAAGCCGTTGACCTGGCAGATCACGATGTCGGCCTCAAGCAGGCCGACCTGCGGCTGCTCCTGCTTGAGGTTCGGCACCTTCACCGCCACGGCCGGGCGCTTCATGATCGACGGGTCGGTGAGCGGGCGGCCGGTGAGGGGCTCGATCGGCTCCGGCGTCGGCGAGGGGGTCGGGCTGGGGGTCGGCGACGGCGTGGGAGTCGGCGACGGCGTGAGGCTCGGGGTCACCACCGGCTCGGGCTTCCCGCCGCACGCGGCCAGCGCGGCGGCCGTGGCGCCCACGCCCGCCATGAGCGCAATGCGCCGTGACGTCTTCATCGTCGTCTCCTCGTTTCCAGCTGGCGGGGCACAGCCTAACGCGTCAGTGCGGGATGCCGATGTCGGTCCGGTGGAATCCACCCTCCATCGTCACGCCGCCCAGCAGCGCGTACGCCCGCGCGCGCGCCTCGTCGACGGTGGCGCCGCGGCCGACGACGCCGAGGACCCGACCGCCGGACGACACGAGTTGGTCGCCGTCGAGGCGCGTTCCGGCCTGCAGGGTGTAGGCGTCGTCCTCGTCGCCGGGCAGGACGATCGGAGTGCCCGTCGTCGGGGTTCCGGGATAGCCCTCGGCGGCCTCGACGACGACGACGGCCGCGCCGTCGTGCCAGTCGAGCACTCCGACCGCGTCGAGCTCGCCCCGCGCGGCGGCGCGGAGCACCCCGGCCAGCGGGGTCTTGAGCAGGGAGAGCACGGCCTGGGTCTCCGGGTCTCCGAAGCGCACGTTGAACTCGACGACGCGCAGGCCCCTCGACGTCAGCGCGAGGCCCGCGTACAGCAGGCCGACGAACGGCGTGCCGCGGCGCCGCATCTCGGCGAGCGTCGGGTCGACGACGGTGGCCATCACCTCGTCGACGAGGCCGGCGTCGGTCCAGTCGAGCGGGCAGTAGGCCCCCATGCCGCCGGTGTTCGGGCCGGTGTCGCCGTCGCCGACGCGCTTGTAGTCCTGCGCGGGCAGCAGCGGGACCGCGCGCTCGCCGTCGCAGATGGCGAAGAGGCTCACCTCGGGGCCGTCGAGGAAGTCCTCGATGACGACGCGGCCGCACTCGGCGGCGTGGGCGAGGGCCGCGTCGCGGTCGTCGGTGACGACCACACCCTTGCCCGCGGCCAGCCCGTCGTTCTTCACGACGTAGGGCGCGCCGAAGGCATCGAGCGCGGCGGCGGCCTCCTCGGCGGTCTCGCAGACGCGCGCGTCCGCCGTCGGGACGCCGGCCGCGGCCATGACGTCCTTCGCGAAGGCCTTGGATCCCTCGAGCACTGCCGCCTCGCGGCCGGGCCCGAAGGTGTCGAAGCCCGCCTCACGGAGCGCGTCGGCGACCCCGGCGACCAGCGGCGCCTCGGGCCCGACGACGACGAGGTCGGCGCCGATCGACGTCGCCAGCTCGACCATCGCCGTCGGCGAGTTGGCGTCGGCGGCGTGCAGGGTGGCGAGCGCCGCGAGCCCGGGGTTGCCGGGCACGGCGTGGAGGTCGACGGCGGGATCGGCGGCGAGGGCCCGGCCGAGCGCGTGTTCGCGCCCCCCGGAGCCGAGCAGGAGGATCTTCACGCGGGTCAGCCTAGTGGTCGAGTTGGTCGAGCTCGCGGTCTGCCCGCTCCGCCGCCTCCTGCGAGCGCTGCACGAGCACGCGGAAGCCGATGACCAGGGCGACGAAGCCACCACCCACGGGGACCGCCCACCACCAGCCCCAGCCGAGCCGCTCCTGCCACACGGCGACGACGACCGTGGCGATCATGAAGACCACGAGGATGCTCACGAGGATCGTCATCAAGCGTTTCGTGCTCACGCTGTCACCCTACGACACCGGCCCCGCCGATCAGCCGGCCAGCTGCTTGGCCGCGGACTCGGCGGCGGGCAGCTCCCGCAGCGCGATGCGCTCCGCCGCCGGGATGTCCATCCGGTCCGCGAGCAGCGCGGCCAGCTCTCT
>DAONOU010000194.1:0-5080 GCA_035409265.1 Arachnia sp.
ACCTCGTCCGACGCGGCGTCGCCAAGGGCCGCCGGATGAACGCCACCCGCCGCGCCGTCAGCGGTGTCGCGGCCCTCGCCGTTGTCGGCGCGCTGAGCGTCGGCGCGTTCAACGTCGTGGGCGCCCTCTCCCCCGACAACAACGTCGCCCCCGCAGCACCCGCGCCGATGGCCCCGAAGGAGGCACCGCCCGCGTCTGATGCCCCCTCCGATCGCGTGGACGGCGAGAAGGTGCCGCAGTTGGAGCGGGTGGAGGACCGCAAGGCTGGGGAGGCCTCGGAGAGGCCGGAGGACCCGAACCCGCCGGTCCCGAACATGTCCACCTCCCAGAAGTTGAAGGCCGCGCTCAAGGAACTCCTGCCCGGCGCGAAGGTCAAGCTCGCCGACGGGGGCACCACCACCGACTACGCGGCGACCGTCAAGATCCCGACCGACGACGGCTACGCCACCGCGGATGTGTTCCTCTTCAACGCCACCGGCGACCAGCCGATCGGCGACAGCCCCGGCATCCAGCAGGTGGACGACCTGAACGTCTGGTACTTCGCGGGCTCCCTCGACGACAAGCAGGGGTCGCACAACTGGTACTACCTGCGCGAGGACGGCGCACAGATCAGCTTCTACCTCAGCACGATCAAGCGCTCCGGCGAGGACGGCAAGACGATCACCTCCACGACGAGCACGCTGCCGCTCTCGCAGCAGGAGATGGCCGAGATGCTGGCCTCGCCCGTCTGGGACACGGTCCTCGACGAGATGATGGCATCGACGAGCTAACCCCCAACGAGGTACCCGAACGCGCTGTGGGCGCCGGTCTGTTCCAGGCCGAGCGCCCGTAGCCATGTCCGATCCTCGACGCCGCCTACTCACAGCGGCCACCGCGAACGGGCTGTGAGCCCAGGGTCTTGATAGGTTGTAGGCATGGCCGCGTCCACGAGGTTCAACATCACCGGCGTCCAACTAAGGGACTACCGCAGCATCGCGCGTTGCCGGGTAAGGCTCGGGCGGATGACGCTACTTGTCGGGCCCAACGGATCGGGCAAATCGAACTTCGTTGACAGCCTTCGCTTCGTCTCGCAGGCATTGAGCGAGACGCTCGACAGCGCACTGCGAGACCGCGGCGGGGTGTCCGAGGTACGGCGCCGATCCACTGGCCATCCGAGGCATTTCACGATCGACCTCAGCTTTGAGAGCGAGAGCATCTCCGGAAGCTACGGCTTCACCATCGGCGCCGTCCGCGGTGGCGACTATCGGGTCTCTCACGAACAGTGCAACGTTGCGCATCTTGGTGAACTGCCAGCCTCATTCGTGGCGAGGGACGGCCAGGTCGTCGAGACATCGCTGCGTGGACCGATGCCGAAGCTCGTGGACGACCGGTTGGGACTGGTCGCGCTCTCGGGTTTCGAGGAGCTCCGTCCGGTATTCGACGGACTCACAGGCATGAATGTATTCAACCTGAACCCAGAAACGATGCGTCAGCTGCAGAAGCCAGATGCGGGCGACTTGCTCCGCCGCGACGGCGCCAATGTGGCGAGCGTCTTGGATTCCTTGAAGCGGAACCATCCCAACCTCAAAGAAATAATCGAGGATTACCTCCGGAAGATTGTTCCCGGCATCGAGTCGGCGGATCGGGCCTCCTTCGGCGCATGGGAGTCCGTCGAGTTCCGGCAACGAGTGGCTGGCTCGCCGAATCCGTGGAGCTTCCAGGCGACGTCCATGAGCGACGGCACCCTGCGGGCCCTCGGTGTGCTCGTGGCGCTCTTCTCACCGTCAGCACAGAATGTGCTCGCGCCTGTCGCAGTGGAGGAGCCCGAGTCAGCTCTCCATCCCGGGGCAGCGGGTATCCTTCTCGACGCCCTGGGTCGCGCCTCCGAGTTGCGTCAGGTCCTAGCAACCACCCATAGTCCCGAACTCCTCGATTCGGAGAGCATCGAGGCCGAGTCCCTTCTCGCTGTGCGGTCGCTCGAGGGACGCACTGAGATCGGACGCGTGGGCAGGGCGAGCATCCAGGCGATCAAAGACCGCCTCTTCACACCAGGTGAGTTGCTCCGCGTTGATCAGTTGGCACCTGACGCCGACTCCGGCCAGGACTCGCTCTTCTCATGATCTCCATCGCCTGCGTTGTCGAGGGGCATGGAGAGGTGGAGGCGCTCCCGGTCCTGCTTCGCCGGATCGCCGGAGAGCACGGCACCGCAATTCAGGTGCGGAAACCACACCGAGTTCCCCGATCAAAACCATGGGACGAGTGGGCCCGCGCCATCGCCCTCCAGCAATCGGCCTTGGGCGAGGACGACGGCGCCGTGGTCGTTCTCCTCGACTCTGACGACGATGATCCTGAAGTCATCGAGGCAGAGATACGGTCTGCCACAGTTGCCCGTTCCGGGCGCGACGACTCCATCGTCTGTATTGCCGTACGCGAGTATGAGGCTTGGTTCCTGGCCGCGATTGACTCACTCACCACACATGCACTGGTCAAGGATGATGCCAGCTACTCAGCCGACCCGGAGGACATCCGCAACGCAAAAGGTGCGCTGGACGCACTCATGACAACTTCCTATAGCGAGATCCTTCACCAGCCCAAGTTCTCGGCGGTGATGAATCTAGACACCGCTCGCGAGCGGAGCGTCTCTTTCCGACGATTCTGCGACCAGCTCACGCTGGTCTTCAGCACCTGATCTCCACGACCTCGACGGGTTCTACAGGCAGGTCCCGGGGCGCCGGCAGCGTCGTGCCTGGCAGGCTCGCGGCGGCCGAGCCGTAGGCGATCGACGACGCGAGGCACTCCGCCGGCGAGCGCCCCGCGACCTGGGCGAGGACGAATCCCGCGACGGCCGAGTCGCCGGCGCCAACGGTGCTGCGCACCTGTGTGCGGGGAGCGCGGCCGAACCAGGCGCCGTCGGCGGTGACGAGCACGGCCCCGGCGCCGCCCAGGGTCACCAACACGTTGGCGATGCCGCGGAGGTGCAGGTCGCGGGCCGCGGCGACGATGTCGCCGACCTCCCCCGCCGCCGCGGCCTCCTCGAACGCCGCGGCGTCGCCGCCCACCAGCTGGGCGAGCTCGTCCGAGTTGGGCTTGATCAGGTCGAACCGGCCCCCCGGAAGCCCGGCGAGGACGGCGTCGAGCGCCGCCTCCGACGTGTCGACGGCGACCCGCGCCCCGAGACGGGCGAGCCGCGTGATGAGTTGCGCGTACCAGTCGTCGGGCGCGCCGGGCGGCAGCGAGCCCGACAACGCCACCCAGGCCGCGCCCCGCGCGGACGCAAGCAGCAGGTCGGAGGCGACGTCGAGCTGCTCGCGGGTGAGAGTCGGGCCGGCCTCGTTGATCTTGGTGGTCACGCCCGAAGGGTCGGTGATGGTGGTGTTGATCCGGACCCGCTGGCCAGATCCTAGACGCTGCCCCTCCACCTCGAGCGACGGCCGCGTCTCCTCCGCGAGGCGCTGGAACGCGTCGTCGATGCCCGCCGCGACGACGGTCACGGGGCAGCCCGCGAGCCGCAGCACGCGGGCGACGTTGACGCCCTTGCCGGCGGCCTGTTCGGTCACGCTCAGGGCGCGGGTCACCTCGCCCGGGGCGAGCGGGGCGGGGAGGACGACGGTCCGGTCGATGCTGGGGTTGGCGGTGAAGGTGACGACCCTCGCCAGGACGGGTTCGCTCATCGTTTCTTTCCTCCTCGTGAGATGGGTTAGGCGAGGGTGACCTCGAGGCCCGCCGCCTCGAGCGCCGCCCGGGCACCGGGCGCGAGCCGCTCGTCGGTGACGAGGCCGTCGACGTCCGACAGCTCGGCGAAGCGGACCGCCTCGTCTGACCCGAACTTCGTCGAGTCGGCGAGAACGTAGACGTGGCGCGCCGCGCGCACCATCGCCTCCTTCATCGCCGCCTCGGCGGGGTCCGGGGTGGAGAACCCGTGCTCGACCGAGATGCCGTTGGTCCCCATGAAGGCGACGTCGACCCTCAGCTTCGCCAGCATGGCGTGGGCCTCCGCGCCGACGATCGCCTGGGTCACGCCGCGCACCCGGCCGCCCAACAGGAAGACCTCGATCCCCGGCCGCTCGGCCAGCACGCCGGCGATGCGGACCGAGTTGGTGAACACCGTGCCCACCCGCTCCGGCAGGAGTCCGCACAGCTTCGCCGTCGTCGTCCCGGAGTCGAGCAGCACCGTGAGCTCGCGGCCCTCGGGCAGGAGGCCGACGGCGCGGGTGGCGATCGCCAGCTTCTCCGGCTGGGCCGCCACCTCGCGCGCCCCGACGGGGGCCTCACCCCGCGGCAGCTTGTCCGGGGGCACCGCGCCGCCGTGGACCCGGCTGAGCAGCCCGTCGCGCGCGAGCGCGTCCAGGTCCCGCCGGATGGTCTCCGCCGTCACCCCGAACCGGGTGGCCAGGTCGGCGACGGAGACCCGCCCCAGCTCGCGCGCCCAGGCCACGATGGCGCTCTGCCGTTCCTCCGCGTACATGGGTCAACCTTAGGGCTCGGCCGGTCCGGCTCAGGGCTCGACCGTGACCTTGATCGCCTCGCCCTTGGCGACGATGTCCAGCGCGTCGAGCGCCCGGTCCAGCGGGACGTGCCGCGTGATCAGGTCCTTCACGGGGATCTGCCCGGAGGCGATGTAGGCCAGCGCCGCCTTGTGGTGCTCCGGCGCGGAGCCGTTGGCCCCGTGGATGTGGAGTTGCCGGTAGTGCACGAGGTTGCTGTCGCAGGTGATGGTCGGGTTGGTCTTCGGCAGGCCGCCGAAGAACGAGATCCGCCCGTTGCGCGCGGCCATCGCGATGGCCTGCTCCTGCGTCACGTTCGCGGGGGTCGCCGTGATGATCACGTCCGCCCCGCGGCCCTCCGTCAGCCGCATGACCTCCTCGACGACGTCCACCGCGGACGCGTCGATCACCACGTCCGGCTGCACCGCTTCGGCCGACATGGCGAGCCGCTCGGCGTTGACGTCGACCAGCACCACCGTTCCGACCCTGTGCACGCCGCGCGCGATCCTGATGTGCATGCAGCCGATGGGCCCGGCGCCGAAGACGACGGTGAAGTCGCCCTCCTCGATGCCGAGCTGCTCCTGCGCGTTGATGGCGCAGGCGAAGGGCTCCACGGC
>DAONOU010000195.1:0-5055 GCA_035409265.1 Arachnia sp.
CGGGCGACGCGGACGGCGTTGCAAGGATCCCGCATGGAGTCCGGCCAGGACGTGGAGGCCCGGTCCGGCGCGGCTGAGGATGAATCCATGACCACCACGCTGATCCGTCCGACGAGGCGGCCCCGGCCGCTCGACGAGAACGACCGTCCGCACGGGCCCCTGCTGTTCATGACCGTCGGGGCGCTCGGCGTCGTCTTCGGCGACATCGGGACGAGCCCCCTGTACTCACTGCAGACCGTCTTCGCGAGCGGCGTGGTCACGACCGACCGCGAGGACGTCTTCGGCGTCGTGTCGATGGTGATCTGGACGATCACCCTGATCGTGAGCTTCAAGTACGTCTTCCTGGTCATGCGGGCCGACAACGAGGGCGAGGGCGGCATCCTGGCTCTCGTCCACCTGCTGCGCGAGAAGCTGCGCAACTCGCGGCGTCTGGCCGGCGTTGCGCTGGCGATGGGCATGGTCGGTGCGGCCCTGTTCTATGGCGACTCGGTCATCACCCCCGCGATCTCGGTGATGTCGGCCTTCGAGGGCCTGGTCGTGGTGAACTCCACCTTCGAGACCCTCGTGCTCCCGCTGTCGATCGTGATCCTCACCGGACTGTTCCTGATCCAGCGCTGGGGCACCGACACGGTCGGCAAGATGTTCGGACCCGTCATGACGCTGTGGTTCGTGTTGCTCGCTGCCCTCGGCCTGCCGTGGGTGCTGCAGGATCCCGAGATCCTGCTCGCGATCTCGCCGACGTACGCGCTGACGTTCGTGCTGACTCGGCCCCTCGTCGCGGTCGTGGCCCTGGGCGCGGTCGTCCTGACGATCACGGGCGCCGAGGCCCTGTACGCCGACATGGGCCACTTCGGCGCCAAGCCCATCCGGACGGGCTGGTTCTTCCTTGTCTTTCCCGCCCTGGCCCTGAACTACCTCGGACAAGGGGGGATGCTGCTCGTCCATCCCGAGTTCGCCGACAATCCCTTCTTCCGGATGGCCCCGGCGTGGGCGACGCTGCCGCTCGTCGTGCTCGCCACAGTGGCCACGGTGATTGCCTCGCAGGCCGTCATCTCCGGCGCCTACTCGGTGTCCCGCCAGGCGACCCGACTGGGCCTCCTCCCCCGCCTCGCGGTCAAGCACACGTCCAAAGAGGAGGGTGGCCAGATCTACATCGGCTCCATCAACTGGCTGCTGTACGTCGGCGTCATGACCCTCATCGCGGTCTTCCAAAGTTCGACGGCGCTCGCGTCCGCGTACGGCTTGGCGGTTACCGGGACGCTGCTCCTGACCACCCTGCTGTTCCTGGTGCTGGCGCACTACGTGTGGCGCGTCCAGCCGTGGAAGATCGGCGTCGTCGTCGTGCTGGTGCTGGCGCTGGAGGCGGTGTTCTTCGGTGCCAACATGCTCAAGCTCTTCCACGGTGGCTGGATCCCGCTGGTCATCGCCGCCCTCGTGGTGACCGTGATGACGACCTGGCGCAGCGGCAGCGCGATCATCAAGCGCGAGCGGGCGCACATCGAGGGTCCGTTGGAGGACTTCATCGCGGACGTCCACGCGGCCGAGATCCCGCGCGTCGAGGGCCTCGCGGTGTTCCCGCATCCGGACAGCCTCACCACCCCGCTGGCGTTGCGGCAGAACGTCGCGTTCAACCGCGTCATGCACAGCAACGTCGTCATCGTGAGCATCGTCAACGAGAACGTGCCGCACGTGCGCCACGTCGATCGCGCCAGCGTGCACGACCTGGGCTACGCCGACGACGGCATCTTCCACATCACCTATCGCGTCGGGTTCAACGACTCCCAGGACGTCCCCAAGGCGCTGATCTGGGCACAGAGCAAGGCGCCTGAGCTGGACCTCGACCCGGACGAGGCCCGCTACTTCCTGTCGTCGCTGCGCCTCGGACGCGCCGACGTCGCCTCCCTGCGCACCTGGCGCAAGGCCCTGTTCCTGTGGCTCGCGGGCGCCGCAGCCAATCGGACGGCCGTGTTCCACCTCCCACCCGAGCGGACGATCGTCGTCGGCGGACAGCTGGAGATCTGATGATGATGGCGAGTTCTAAGGTGGTCGTCATGGCACGAGGTCGCCTGCGGATCTACCTGGGCGTCGCGCCCGGCGCAGGTTCGACCCACGCCGCGCTCGACGAGGTCGGACGCCGCATCGCCCGTGGCCAGCGCGTGCTGGGCGCCGCCCTGGACGCCGACGCGGAGGCGTCCGCCGCTCTCGCCCCCCTTCCCCGACTGGACGTGACGCTCGGTGACCAAGCCGCGGTGCAGCAGGCCACACCGACGGCCGTCCTCATCGACGACCTGGCGGCACCGCTGCCCCACGACCCCACGCACCAGCGCTGGGAGCTGGTGGACGGCATCCTCGCCGTCGGCGTCGACGTGATCGCGTCGACGGACGTCACCGCGGTCGCCTCGCTCGCCGACGAGATCGAGCGCTTCACCGGACGCCGCGCGCCGACGGTCCCCGACAGCCTCCTGAAGCGCGGCCAGCTGGAACTCGTCGACCTGACCCCCGAGGCGCTGCGCCGCCGCCTCGCCCACGGCTCGCTGTTGCGACCCGAGCAGATGGACGCCGACAGCGCGCGTCAGTTCTCGCTCGCGACGCTGCGCGGTCTGCGTGAGCTGGCCTACGGCTACGTCCTCGGGGCGCTGCGCGCCCAGCACCCGGACGCCAGCCCGATCATCGTGGCGGTCTCGGGCGGCCGGAACTCCGGTGCCGTGCTGCGCCGCGGCGTCCGGGCGGCCACGAACGAGCCAGGCGCGTCCGTCCTGGCCGTCGAGGTCGTCGGGGCCTCCGACGCCGCGGCGTCGGCGTCCGAAGAACTGCGGGCCTTGGCCGAGTCGTTCGGCGTCGAGTACCGCCAGGTCATCGGGACCGATGTTGCCCGCGCGCTGGTCGACGTGGCGGAGACCCTGAACGCGCGCCGGCTCGTCGTGGGCGCTGGCTCGGGAGCGCTGGGGGCCGACGTCGCGGCCGAGCTGCTGCGGCTGGGCAGCGACCTCGAGATCGACGTCGTTCCGGGCGGGGCCCCCACGGCCCCGCGGACGGCCCTCGCCAGCCGCTTCGCCGTCACGCGCGGCCGGACCGTGGCCGGCGGCGTCCTGTCGCTGGCGCTGCCGGGGGCGATGACCGGGCTGTCACTAGCCGCCGGCTCGTGGCTGGGGCTGCCCGCGATCACCATGCTGCACCTGGTGGCGGTCGTCGTGGTCTCGCTCGTCGGCGGGCTGGTGCCGGCGGTGGTCGCGGCACTGGTGGCGTCCACGCTGCTCAACTACTGGTTCATCCCGCCGCTGCACAGCCTGCTGATCGGCGACCCGCACAACGTTCTCGCGGTGGCGCTGTTCCTCCTGGTGGCGGTGCTGGTCAGCTGGGTCGTCGGGCGGGCCGCCCGCGAATCGGCCAGAGCCGCGCGGTCGGCGGCCGAGTCGCAGGCGCTGCTCGGGCTCGCGGACGCGCGCCTGCGGGGTCCGGTCGGGCTGTCCGCGATCGTGGACCAGGCCAGGGAGACCTTCGCCATGGAGTCGGCCTCGCTGCTGTCGCGGCGTCCCGATGAGGGCTGGGACGTGCTGGAGGCGTCCGGACCCGGGGCTCCGGCGTCGCCCTCGGACGCCGACGCGTCGGTCCCCGCCGGGTCCGGGCACGTGCTGGCCCTGCGGGGGCGTCCGCTGTCGGCGTCCGACCAGGTGGTCCTGCACGGCTATGCGGCGCACGCCGCGAGCATCATCGAACGCGACCAGCTCGCGAGTGCGGCGGCCGAGGCCGAGCGCCTCAAGGCGACCGAGTCGCTGCGGGACGCCCTGCTGGCGGCCGTCGGTCACGACTTGCGGCGTCCGCTGGCCTCGGCCAGGGCCGCGATCGAGGGGCTCCGGTCGTCCGGGGACCTGCTGTCGGACGCCCAACGCGACGCGCTGCTGGAGGCGGGGTCGGTGTCCCTGCGACGGCTGACGCGGATCGTCGACGACCTCCTCGACCTGTCCCGGCTGCAGACCGGGGCGCTCCAGCCCGCGCGCGAAGAGGTGTGGCTCGACGACGTCGTTCCGCCCGCGCTCGACGACCTCGGGGACGAGGCGTCCGGCGTCCGGCTGCGGCTGCCCGCGGACCTGCCCGCCGCCGTGGCGGACGCCGCCCTCGTGCGGCGGATCGTCGCCAACCTCGTGGGCAACGCTCTCGCTCACGGCTCGTCCGACGAGCCGCCGGTCGTGTCGGCGTCCGCTCTCGACGGACGCCTCGAGCTGCGGGTCACGGACCGTGGTCCGGGCTTGACGGCCGGGGAGCGGACGCGGGCGTTCCTGCCGTTCCAGCGAGTCGGGGACGGCGAGCCGCGCTCCGGGCTGGGTCTCGGGCTGGCGCTGGCGCGCGGGCTCGCCGAGGCCATGGGCGGCACCCTCGAGCCCGAAGACACCCCCGGCGGCGGCCTCACGGTCGTCCTGGCGCTGCCGGCCGCGCCGACCGCGCCGGACGCGTCGTGACCCGCATCCTGGTCGTCGATGACGACCCCCGGCTGCTCAGCGTGATGAGCATCAACCTCACGGCCCGCGGGCACCACGTCGAGACCGTCGCTACCGGACGCGCCGCGCTGGCGTCCGTCCGAGTCGCGGTGCCTGACCTGGTCGTGCTGGACCTCGGCCTGCCGGACATCGACGGCACGGACGTGATTCGGGAGCTGCGGGCCTGGACGGAGGTCCCGATCGTGGTGCTCTCCGGACGCACGGGCGCGCGAGACAAGGTCGTCGCGCTGGACGCCGGGGCCGACGACTACGTCACCAAGCCGTTCGGGGTCGAGGAGTTGCTGGCGCGGATCCGGGCGATCACGCGGCGGGCAGGCGCGGGCGACGGTGGCGAGCCCCACGTCGTCTTCGGTGACGTGACCGTGGATCTGGGAGCCCGCACCTGCACCAAGGGTGGCGAGGCGGTTCGGCTGACTCCGACGGAGTGGCACCTGCTCGAAGCGTTCTGCCGGCAGCCGGGGAAGCTGCTCTCGCAACGCTCCTTGCTCGGCCAAGTGTGGGGCTCCGCCTACCTGAACCAGCCAGCCACGCTCCGGCTCTACATGACCCAACTGCGCCG
>DAONOU010000196.1:0-5054 GCA_035409265.1 Arachnia sp.
ACAGCTCGAAGCTGGTCGCCGACCACATCATCCCGGCCGTCGAGCGCCCGGACCAGCTTCGCCTCGTGGTTGCCGGGCACCGCGAGCGCGTGTCCGGCGGCGGTCATGCCCATCGCGAGGCGCAGCACGCCGACCGAGGACGGCCCGCGGTCGACGAGGTCGCCGACGAAGACGACCCTTCGCCCTGCGGGGTGTTCGGCGTCGACGGCGCGGCCCTGCTCGTCGCGGTGGATCTCGTAACCCAGGATGCCGAGCAGGGTGAGCAGCTCGTCGAGGCAGCCGTGGATGTCGCCGATGATGTCGAACGGCCCGTGCTGGTCCGAGTAGTCGTTGAGCAGCCGGTCCCGCACGATCGTCGCCCGGTCTACCTCCTCCACCGACTTCAGGACATGCACCGTGCGGAAGCCCTCGCGGCCCAGCCCGCGCAGGGACTTGCGCAGCATCACCGTCTGCCGCTTGACCGGCCCGGGGCCGAAGTCGCGGTCGGGGCGCGTGGCATTGCGCTCCAGCGCCACCTCCAGGGGCACGTCGAGCACGATGGCCACAGGCAGAACGTCATGGGCCCGGGCCAGCTCCACGAGCTTGACGCGCGACTCCCGCGACACGTTCGTGGCGTCGACGACGGTGAGCAGCCCGCGGTCGAGGCGCTTGCCCGCGATGTAGTGCAGCACGTCGAACGCGTCCCCGCTGGCCGACTGGTCGTTCTCATCCCCGCTGACCAGCGCGCGGCAGTAGTCGGAGCTGATCACCTCGAACGGGGCGAAGGCCCGGCGCGCGAAGGTGGTCTTGCCCGAGCCCGACGCGCCAACGAGCACGACGAGGCTGAGACCTGGGATGTGCAGCTCAGCCACGGTCGGCCTCCTGGGTGCGCGCGTCGGTGAACAGGGCCAGTTGCGTGGGTGCGCCGAGCTCGGGGTCGACGTCGCCCACGGTGCGGAACGCGACGCGGTAGCCGTGCTCGTCGGCCACGCGGGTCGCCCAGGACTCCAACTCCGCCCGTGTCCACTCGAACCGGTGGTCCGGGTGCCGCCACTGGCCGTCGGCGAGCTCGTAGCGGCTGTTGTACTCGCGGTTGGGGGTGGTGAGGATCACGTGTTTCGGCCGGGCAGCCCCGAAGACGCCGGCCTCGAGAGACGCGATGCGGTCCGGCTCCAGGTGCTCGATCACCTCGATCAGCAGCACGGCGTCGAAGCCGGCGATCGCATCGTCGCGGTAGGTCACCGAGGACTGCCGCAGCGTGAGCTTCTCCCGCTGCCTGTCGGGGCGCCGGTCGAGATTCAACCGCCGCTCGGCGTACTCCAGGACGCGCGGCGAGACGTCGACGCCGACGACCTCGCCGACCATCGGATCCTCGATCAGCGCACGCAGGTAGTAGCCCTCGCCGCAACCGAGGTCGACGACGCGGCGCGCGCCCACCTCGCGCACCGCGGACATCACGGCCTCCAGCCGGTGCACGCGCAGCGGCGTCCGGCTCTCCTCCGCGGTCTCGTCCGCCGTGTCGTCGTCGGTCGGCTCCCCGGGCTCCGCCAGGTCCTCGAGGGCGTTCAGGCGCGCCGTCGCGTCCTCGACGAAGGACCGCCGGGCGCGGAGGTAGCGGCGCACGATCAGCTCGCGCTCCGGGTGCTCCGCGAGCCAGCCCTCGCCGCGTCGCACGAGCTTGTCGACCTCGTCGGAACTCACCCAGTAGTGCTTCGCGTTGTCGAGGACCGGGAGCAGGACGTAGAGCTGGGACAGGGCGTCGGCCAGCCTCGCGGTGCCGGTCAACGTGAGGTCGACGTAGGGCGCGTCACCCCAGGCGCCGTCGGGGCCGAAGGGCGCCGTGGTCGTCTGCACCTGCCAGCCGAGGGGCTGGAAGAGCGCCCCCACCAGCGATGCGCCGCCCCTGGCGGGGACGGCCGGGACGCGCAGCTCGAGCGGCAGCGCCGTGGCGGCCAACTCCGGGCGGGAGTCGCACCTGCCGTTCAGGGCGGTGGTGAACACGCGCCCGAGCGCGACGGCGAGCATCGACGACGCCGCGTACGGCCGGTCCGTGACATAGTCGGTCAGGGAGAGCCCCTCGCGGCTCTTCAGCCGGCGCCGCACCATCGAGATCGGGTCGACCTCGAGCAGCAGGGCCGCCGTCACGCGCTCCGGCGACGACTCCGGGTAGAACACCGTCGCCTCACCCACGGGCAGAGAGAAGGTCTGCACCCGGTCGGGATGCTTGTGCAGCAGGTACCCGAGCCCGGCGGCCTCGGGCCCGGTCAGCGTGACGGTCAGCAGCATCGCGCCATTGTGTCAGTAGCGCAGCCCGAAGCCGTACCCGAAGACCGGGTCGACGGTGTCGTTGGCGACGTCGGACGCCGAGGCCCGCACGGCGTCCATCGAGCGCGGGATCTCGAACGGGAGCCGCCCCAACGGAGCGACGGCGCCGCTGAGCACGTCGACCACGGACGCCGCGCCCGAGCCGAACTCGCCGACGATCGCGCTCGCGAACTGCGTCAACGGCGTGAGGATGGCCGGGCGCTCGAGGTTGGGCACGAGGACCAGGGGCGCGTGCCGGGCGAGGTCGCGGAGATGCCAGAGCAGGCCGGGACGGTACTCGAGGGTCCCTTGGTGGAAGAAGGACTCCAGGAACAGATCGTCGCGCTCCTGATAGGGGCAGGGCAGCCTGACGACGGTGACGTCCGCGTCGGACGGGTCGGCGACCACCTCGCCGAGCCGACGCGCCTCGTCCTCGGCCAGGCCCTCCGCGTAGACCCGGCGCCCACCCGCGAGCGGGAGGAGGCCGCCGTCGTTGCGCAGCACCACCATCGACTCGGCCTGCGCCCGACGACCGGCAGCGCGGAACTCCGCGCAACCGACGACCTCGACCGCGGCGTCCTCGTCGACGAACGGGTCGTCGAAGAGGCCGAGCTGGAACTTGACCCGCAACAGTCGACGCGCCGATGCGTCCAGGCGTTCCGACGTGACGAGCCCCTCGTCGAGCGCCCGCAGGACCAGGTCGGGGCAGGACTCGCCGCCGAACTGGTCGGCGCCGGCGTTCAGGACCTTGACGACGCGCTCGTACTCGGTGAGATCCTCGGCGCCGTGCGCCCGCGCGGGAAGCCACTTGCCCCACACGAGGTCGCCCGTGATCAGGCACCAGTCCGTGCAGATCACGCCGTCGTAGCCCAGCCTCTCCCGCAGGAGACCGGTCAGGATCTGACGGTTGAAGCCGAACCCGATCGGCTCCACCGGCTCGCCGTCGACGACCAGGTCGACGGGGAGGCCGTAGTACGGCATCAGCGCGGAGACGCCGCTGGCGATGGCCCGCTCGAAGGGGCTCAGGTGCTCGTCGAAGCGGCCGCCCGGGTAGACCTGCTCGCGGCCGTACGGGAAGTGCGGGTCCTCGCCGTCGAGTTGCGGCCCGCCGCCCGGGAAGTGCTTCGCCATCGCCGCGACCGACTCCGCGCCCAGCTCCGGCGCACCCTGCAGCCCCTCGACATAGGCCTGCGCGGCGTCGGCCACGGCCTCGGCGTCGTTGCCGAAGGTGTGGTACTGCCGCCCCCACCGCGGCTCGGTCCCCAGGTCGATCTGGGGGTGCAGCGCCGAGCGGATGCCGACGGCCACGTACTCCTGCCGCACGATGTCGGCGAACTCGCGGATGCGTTCGGCATCGTGCAGCGCGGCAAGCCCCAGCGGCTCCGGCCAGGACGACATGTCACCGGCCATGAACCCGGCCCCGACGTTCTCGGTGACGCTGTGGCGCGGGTCCGAGCTGATCGTCACGGGAATCGAATGCGTGGTGGTGGCCGCGACCTCCTGGATGGCGTTGTACCACCGGCAGCTCGCGCGCACGTCCTGCATCGCGTGCACGTTGAAGTGGTTCTGGAACCGGGCGGCCACCAACTCCGCCGTCGACGCGCGCGAGATGGCGCCGTCGCCGGCCAGCAGCGCCCCGCCCTCGCCCATCTCGATAACGTTGTGGAACATCAGCCCGGCCTTCTCCGCCGGGGACAGCCGCGCAAGCAGATCCTCGGCCCGCTCCTCCGCCGACAACCTCGGATCCTCGAAGGGCGCCATGACGCCGTCGTGATCGAGGTCGCGGAACACGGTACCGTCGGGGGCCGTGAGGGTCTTCAGGTGTGGGCCGGGCACGGGGGTCCTTTCGAGCAGCGGCGACCGTCATCGTCGACCCCGGTCACTCTATCGGCCCCTTCCCGTGGCGAGGGTCTCTGCGCGTCGTCGGCGGCACAGACGCTCAGAATCTCGCCCGCGCATACTGCGGCGGAACGAGCGCGGCGGCGCCGGGCGCGCGGAGTTCGTGTGAATCGGGCCGTGACTACGGATGTCGGATTGGTCGCCTCCTTCAGTCGCACCGCGGGAGCCAGCGGAACCCCGTCCGGTAGCTGGCGTGCCAGGACCCTACAAGCTCGCCACCAATGCCGACTCCAGCGCGGCTCGGCCACGAGCCAGTTCCGCCTTCCCGCGTCCCACCTGAAAGGCGAGCAGGGCGTCCACCACCGGGTCCCCGGCCCGATCGGCGAACGCCTCCCGGGCGACCACCGAGTCCTGCACCTCGCCGAGGGCGTCGGTGACGGCCTCCCACGCGGCGGCATGGGCACAGGCCCGGTCGCCGAAGGCTGCGACGACGGCCTCCGCACAGTAGCGGACGGCCTTGGCAGCCTTGCGCGCCTCGTGCCAGCCGGTCATATCCGACGGGTCGGCCAGTGCCCGGCCGTAGCGCTTAGCGGCCCGGCCGCGGGCCCGGTCCAGCAGGCCGTGCAGCAGGGGGACCGCTGGGGCCGCGGCCGCCGCGGTGAGCCCCGGGACGGCCAGCCACCCCGCGAGCAGTTCGTGCAGCCCGTCGTAGCGCCGCGTGGTCATGGTCTCTACGAGTTCGGCGTGGGCGGCGCGATGGACGCCGTTCAGTTGCGCGGCGATCTCGCCGCGCTGCGGGGCGGTCTCGGCCACGCCGATGCTGTCCAGCGCGCTCAGCGCGTGGTCGCGCAGCACCTCGGCGTCCCGGGGCGCGCCCAGCTCGACGGCGTGCCAGGCGAGTTCGGCGCGCAGCCTGCGCACCGCGCTGCGAT
>DAONOU010000197.1:0-5036 GCA_035409265.1 Arachnia sp.
CCCTCGTGCCGAACCTGACCCAAGCCCAGACCAACGCGATGCACCAGCTGCTGCGCATCGCGCCCGTCATCGACGACCTCGGCAGGCTGTTCACCGAGGCGGGGCACGAGATCTACCTCGTCGGCGGCTCCGTGCGTGACGCGCTGCTCGGCGTCCTGGGCGACGACCTCGACTTCACCACCTCCGCGCGGCCCGAGGAGACGCACGCGCTGCTGAAGCGGTTCACGCCGTCGACCTGGGACATCGGCAAGGAGTTCGGGACCATCGGCGCGATGAAGCGGGCCGACGGGCAGGACTGGAAGATCGAGGTCACCACGTTCCGCGCGGACATCTACCGCAACGAGTCCCGCAAGCCCGACGTCGCGTTCGGCGACGCCATCGACGGCGACCTCGTCCGCCGCGACTTCACCGTCAACGCCATGGCCATCAACGTCGCCACGCGCCAGTTCGTCGACCCGTACGGCGGCCTCGACGACCTCGCCGACGGCGTCCTGCGCACGCCGTCGACGCCCGAGCGGAGCTTCTCCGACGACCCGCTGCGGATGATGCGCGCCGCGCGGTTCGCGTCCCGGCTCGGGTTCACCGTCGCCCCCGAGGTGGTGCAGGCGATGAAAGACATGGCCGACCGCCTCGCCATCGTGTCGAAGGAGCGCATCCAGGCGGAGTTCACGGGCCTGCTGCTGACCGACCAGCCGCGCGAGGGCCTCGACCTCCTCGTGCGCACCGGGCTCGCGGACCAGTTCCTGCCCGAGCTGCCCGCTCTGCAGTTGGAGATCGACGAACACGCCCACCACAAGGACGTCTACCAGCACACGCTGACGGTGCTCGACCAGGCGATCGCGCTGGAGAAGGACCGCGGGCACGAGCCCGACATCGTCAACCGGCTCGCGGCGCTGCTGCACGACATCGGCAAGCCCGCCACCCGTCGGTTCGAGGGCTCGAAGGTCACGTTCCACCACCACGACGTCGTCGGCGCGAAGCTCATCAAGAAGCGGCTCCGCGAGCTGACCTACCCTGCCGCGGTGGTGAAGTCGGTGGCGAAGCTCACCGAGCTGCATCTGCGCTTCCACGGCTACTCCGACGGCGAGTGGTCCGACGCCGCCGTGCGCCGCTACGTCCGCGACGCCGGCGACGAGCTCGAGCGCCTCCACATCCTGACCCGCGCCGACTGCACGACCCGCAACCGCAACCGCGCCACGAGGCTTCGCCGCGCGTACGAGGAGCTGGAGTGGCGGATCGACGAGCTGGCCAAGCAGGAGGAGCTGAACGCCCTGCGCCCGCACCTCGACGGCACCCAGATCATGGAGGTGCTGGGCATCGGCCCTAGCCGCGAGGTCGGCGAGGCGTACAAGTTCCTGCTCGAACACCGCACGGACAACGGCCCGATCCCCCACGACGAGGCCGTCGAGCTGCTCCGCCAGTGGTGGCGGGATCGATAGTCAGCAGACGCGGCGGGTCCAGCCGAAGGGGTCCTCGGCGCGGCCGAACTGGATGTCGACAAGGTGCCGGCGGATCTCCTGGGTCTTCGGGCCGGGGTTTCCGTCGCCGACGGCCTGGGGGCCGCGGGCGGGCGAGTTGAAGCCCGTGATGGGGGTGACGACGGCGGCGGTTCCGCACGCGAACACCTCGGTGATCGCGCCGCTCTCGATGCCGTCGAGGACCTCGTCGACCGAGATCGGGCGCTCGACCGGCGTCAGGCCGTGCTCGGGCGCGAGCTTGAGGATCGACTCGCGCGTCACGCCGGCGAGGATCGAGCCGAGCGACGGCGTGACCAGCTCGCCGTCGGCGGTGACGAACATGATGTTCATCGTGCCGCACTCCTCGATCCAGGTGTGCTCCGCGCCGTCGGTCCAGAGCACCTGGCCGCAGCCGTTGTCGTACGCCTCCTTGGTGGCGACGAGGCTGGCGGCGTAGTTGCCGCCGCACTTCGCGGTGCCGGTGCCGCCGGGGGCTGCGCGCGTGTAGTTCGGCGTGATCCACAGCTTCACGGGCTCCGAATAGTACGGGCCGGCCGGCGTCGCGATGACGGCGAAGCGGTAGGTGTCGGCCTCGCGGACGCCGAGGTACGGCTCGGAGGCCACCATGAACGGGCGCAGGTACAGGCTCTGCTCGCCGTCGCCGGCGGGGACCCACGCGCGCTCCAGCTCGACGAGCCGGGTCACCGCCTCGAGGAAAAGGCCCTCGGGCAGGACGGCCATGCCCATGCGCTCGGCGGAGGTGACGAAGCGGGCCGCGTTACGGTCCGGGCGGAAAAGCCAGACGGAGTCGTCGGCGCGGCGGTACGCCTTCATGCCCTCGAAGATCTCCTGGCCGTAGTGCAGGACGGCGGCCGCGGGGTGAAGCGACCAGTCGCCCATCGGGATGATCCGCGGGTCCTGCCAGCCGTCGCCCTCCACGTAGTCGATGACCACCATGTGATCGACGTAGTAGCGCCCGAAGCCGGGGTCGGCGAGGGCCGCCTGGCGGGCGGCGTCGGACGTGGGGTGCGCGGTGCGCGTCAGCGAGAACTCGGCCATGCGCCCGATGGTATCCGCCGCCCTCCACCACCCCTCGCCGCGTCCACATCCCTTAACACCGCTGCAACGCCACCCGAGGCGACCTACCCGAAAGTGCTATTGACAACGTCGCGAGGTGGAGGCCGACGCCGTATCCAACCCGGCCGTCGGCGTGTTACCGTGCCCCGTGATTTCCGACCAACGCACCCGCTCCCGCGCCTTCGCCCACGTCCTCGGCAACACCGCGGCGGCGATGCTCGGCACGGCGTTCATCTGGTTCGGTCTCACGTTCTGGGCCTACCTCGAGACCCGCTCGGTGCTCGTCACCTCGTTCATGGGCGGCGGCTACATGCTGCTGCTCGCCGTCCTCGGCGTGCCGTTCGGCGCGCTGATCGACCGGCACCGCAAGCACACGATGATGATCGCGTCCGCCGCAGGCACCGTCGTCAGCTATCTCCTGGCCGTCGTCGTGTTCGTCCTGACGCCCGACGACGTGCTCGTCGACATCGGCCGACCCTGGTTCTGGCTCTTCGCGGGCCTCGTCCTCTTCGGCTCGCTGCTCGCGATGATCCGCGGGCTCGCGCTGTCGACCTGCGTCACGATCCTCGTCGAGCCGGATCGCCGCGCGAACGCCAACGGCGTCGTCGGCGCGGTCAACGGGGCGACGATGCTGGTGGTCAGCGTGCTGTCCGGCCTTGCCATCGGCCAATTGGGCATCGGGTGGACGCTCGGGATCTCCGTCGCCGTCGTCGCCGTCTCGCTGGTTCACCTGTTCCTGATCCGCATCCCTGAGCCGACCATCGTGCACGCGGAGGGCGTGCCGAGCCCCGTCGACTTCAAGGTCGCCTGGGTCGCCGTCGTCGCCGTGCCGGGGCTCTTCGGCCTGATCCTGTTCTCGACGCTGAACAACCTCCTGGGCGGCGTGTTCATGGGCCTGCTCGACGCCTACGGCCTCGAGCTGGTCTCCGTCGAGGTGTGGGGCGTGCTGTTCGGCATCGCCAGCATCGGCTTCATCGTCGGCGGCGCCATCATCGCGAAGACCGGCCTGGGGTCGCGGCCGCTGCGCACGCTGCTGTGGGCGTGCATGGCGATGTGGGTCGTCGCCGCGCTGTTCACCATCCGCGACTCCGTCTGGCTGCTGGTGGCGGGCTGCTTCCTCTACATGGTGCTGATCCCGTTCATCGAGGCCGCCGAGCAGACGATGCTGCAGCGCGTCGTCCCGCTCGCCAAGCAGGGCCGCGTGTTCGGCTTCGCTCAGGCCGTCGAGACGTCCGCGGCGCCGTTCAGCGCGTTCATCATCGGCCCGGTCGCGCAGTTCTGGCTGATCCCCTACGCCGAGTCCGAGCGCGGCCAGCAGGCGCTCAGCTGGCTGCTGGGCACCGGCGAGGGCCGCGGCATCGCGCTGGTCTTCGTCCTGGTCAGCATCATCGGCATGATCGTCACGGGCGCCGCGTTCTTCACGAAGACCTACCGACGGCTCACCGCCTCCTACGACGCTGGCGACGTCAACGCCGACGTAGCCACCAGTTAGCGTCGGCTAGGTCTTGGACCCTCACCCGGGGGCAGAGGTTGCCTGGACTCAAGAAACTCCCGCTCACGCTGTAGCTCCCGTCGGAGTTCCTCCTCGGTCGGGAGATACGTCCTGTAGCCGGCCGCGTACACACCGATGTCGTCGGCGAGGACCGAGTACTTCGCGATCGCCTCGTCCTTGCTCGAACACAAGACGATGCCGATGGACGGGTTGTCCCCGGGGGGCCGGACCTTGTCGTCGAAGATGCGGCGGTAGAAGTCCATCTGTCCTACGTCCTGATGAGTGAGCTTCCCCACCTTGAGGTCGATGAGCACGAAGCACTTGAGGAGGTAGTTATAGAAGACCAAGTCAACGTAGTAATGCGTGTCATCTCCCGTCACGCGCTTCTGCCGGGCGACGAAGGAGAAGCCCTTCCCAAGCTCGAGGAGGAAGTCGTGGAGCTTGTCGATCAGCCCCTGCTCCAGATCGCGCTCGTGAAGCCCTCCTGGTTCGGCGACGCCGAGGAACTCGAACACGTAGGGGTCTTTGAGCAGGTCGTCGGCTGACGTCCGAATCTCGTGCTCAGCGACCTCGGCAGATACCGAGGGCCGCGTCTCGTCGCGGGTGCCGAGGAGCCGCTCGTAGTAGAGGGTGGAGATTTGGCGTCGGAGCTGGCGAACGGTCCAGCCGGAACTGGCCGCCTCCCGGGCGTAAAAGTCACGTTGCCTGTGATCAGCCACCCTCGAAAGTACGTTGTAGTGAGACCAACCCAATTCAGGAGACAGCGTCTCCTGAATTGGGAATGACCCAAAGAACCTGCGCATGTTGCGCAAGTTGGACTCATCGAAGCCGGAGCCAAACTCAGCCGTCAACCGCTGCGCGAGGTAACGCAACAGACTCTTGCCGTACTCCGCGCGCTCGCCCACGGCCTCGACGAGCCGCCGCCCGATCTCCCAATAGGCCAGGACCATCTCCGTGTTGACCGCAGCGGCCGTGCGCAGCCTCGCGGACTCAAGCGTTTCCCGGATGCC
>DAONOU010000198.1:0-5017 GCA_035409265.1 Arachnia sp.
TTGAACTGGTCGTAGTGGTGGGCGAGGCGGTCGACAAAGCGCTCACGTTCGAGCCCGCGGAGATGGTTGTCGGACCGCAGCTCTTCGGCGGCGTAGCCGGCCGCGCGGCCGATCATCGAGACCGGCAGGAACCAATCGGCCCCCTCGGCGTTCTTGCGCACGTCAACGATGCGCACCTCGCCGGCCCAGGCGTAGACGTCCTGGAAAAGGTGGCGATGGATCGCGCGCAGCTCGTCGAGATCACCAGTCGCCTTCGGCGGGTGATCCATGAGCTGCATCAGGCGGGCAAACGAAAGGTCGCCCTCGGCGTCCTCGAGGGCGACCTTCGTTCGTGCGCCAACCTTGTTCCGCAGGATCCCGGTTTCGGGATCAAGGTACGGGTCGACGAACTCAGTCGAGGCCATAGCGTGCGCGAGCGCGAGCCACCAGCTCGTCGGAGTCGATGCGGCCGGCGATGTACTCCTGGGCGTCAGCTCGGCCAGCGGGCGACACACTCAGGCCTTCCATCTCACCGCTGTGGATCGCCTCGGCGACACGCCGCTCGCGCTCCGCCTCGGTGATCGTCGTGACGGTCGATGTGGTCATGCCGACCTCCTCTCCTTCGGGGGATCGATCTCCCGGACCAAAGTTTACTCCGGCGTCCTGGAAAGGGCCGCCATCGCCACCTTCGTCAGTCGGAGGGTTTCTTCTCTTCAGAAGAAGGCACCGCTGACCACGTCACGCGCGGGCCCGTGATCGCGCGGCAGTCTGACCGTGCGGTCAGCCCAACAGTGGGAAGCCCTCCAGGATGCTGCGGAGCCGTATGACCTGGCGGGGGAAGAACTCGGCGATCGACAACGCCACGACATCGGCCGCACGGTCGATGTCGGCGACGACCCGGCGCGCTTGGGCGCTCGTCAGGCCGCCGACGTCGTAGCCGAGGCCCAAGTGCACCTCGTCGGCGTCGATGGTGTCGACGTCGAAGTGCGGCGAAGCGTTGGATGAGCGCGACCACGAAGGTCAGTACCGATTCTGCCTCGATGAACGTGTCGGCGTCCGCGTCGTTGGCGACGCCCCCCGTTGACCCGAAGGCGGCGCGAGCTCCGTGTCGTGGGTCGCGGCCAGGTTCAGCTCTCCGCCGTGGGAGGATTCGCCCCATGGCCAACATCCCCCGGCTGCGGATCCCATTCGCGCCCGCCTGCTCCGCGGTGCTGGGCGCGTGGCTGGCGCTCACGCCGTCGCTGCTCCCTCGCTCCGCGATCATCCAGGGCGCGCTGTGCGCCGTCGTCGCGATGCTCGCCTACGCCGTCGGCGCGCTCGCCGGTTGGATGGTCAGGAGCCTCGGGTTCACGTTGAAGGGCAGGCGGCGCACGATCGCGTGGCGGGTGCTCGCCGTCGTCGGCGGGGTCGGCAGCGTCGTCGCGCTGGTGCTGCACGTCCAGTCGCAGCAGCGGATGGGCGCGGCGGTCGAGGTCCCGGCATCGACCTTCGCCGACGTGCCGATGATCGTGCTGGTCGCCGTCGTCGTGGCCACGGTGCTGCTCGCGATCTCGCGCCTCGTGCGCGCCGCGGGTCGTGGGCTCGGCAGGTTCGCGGGGCGGATCATGCCGGCCAAGGTGGCGGGGGTCCTCGGCGCGGCGGTCGTGGCGGCGGCGCTCGCGCTCGGCATCCACGGCTACCTCACCGGCCGGCTGCTGTCGACGCTCGACGGCGCGTTCATGGTGATCAACGACGAGTTCCGCACCGACACCCCGGCTCCCACGAGCCCGCACCTTTCGGCAGGGCCGGCGTCGGAGGTCAGCTGGGAGGACCTCGGCCGCCAGGGTCGGCTGTTCATCTCCGGCGCGCCGACGGCGACGCAGGTGTCCGAGTTCACGGGCACCGACGCCGTAGAGCCGGTTCGCGCGTACGTCGGGGTCGGCGGGAATCGGCTGGTCGAGCTTCGCGGGCAGGCCGACCGCGCCGTCGCCGAGCTGGAGCGGCTCGGCGGGTTCGACCGGGCGGTGCTCAACGTGGCCACCGGGACCGGGCGCGGCTGGGTCAACGAGAACCAGGTGCGCGCGCTGGAGTACATGTGGGGCGGCGACGTCGCCACGGTGAGCCTCCAATACTCCTATCTGCCGAGCTGGCTCTCCTTCCTGGTCGACACCCAGCGTGCGCAGGACGCGGGTCGGCTCCTGTTCGAGGGCGTCTACGCCCACTGGCTGGAGCTGCCGGAAGACCGGCGCCCGCTGCTGGTGGTCAGCGGGGAGAGCCTCGGCTCGTTCGGCGGCGAGGCCGCCTTCGGCGGGGCTCAGGACCTGGTGGCGCGCACCTCGGGCGCGCTGTTCGTCGGCCCGACGGGCAACAACCGGCTTTGGTCGCGGTTCACCGAGGAGCGCGACCCCGGAACGCCCGCGGTACTCCCCACCTACCAGCAGGGCCGAAGCGTCCGTTTCGCCGACACCGTCGACGATTGGGACCGGCCCGGCGGCGACTGGCCGCAGCCGCGCGTCGGCTACCTCCAGCACGCCAACGACCCGATCACCTGGTGGGACTGGTCGCTCGCCGTCGAGAAGCCCGACTGGCTGCGCGAGCCGCGCGGGCGCGACGTGCTGCCCGAGGTGCGCTGGATCCCGGTGGTCACCTGGCTGCAGCTTGCGGCCGACCAATTCGTCGCCAGCGCGGTGCCCGACGGCCAAGGCCACGAGTTCGGACAGACCCCCGTCCTCGCTTGGGCGAGGATCCTGCCCTCCCCGGGGTGGACGGACGCCGACGCCGCACGGCTCGCCGACCTGATCGGCACCCAGATCGAACGCTGATCATCGGGGCCCGATCTGCAGCTGCTTAACCTAGAGGTCCCGCAGGTAGGTGGTACCTCTTACCTGGGAGATTTGGTACCAGTTCTGGTACCAAATCTCCCCTTTAGTGGAAGTCGCGGGAGGTATGGCGGACGGTGACCGGCAGCGGCTCCACCTGTTCGGCGAGCAGGTTGATCACACCCTCCTCGGAGCGTTCCAGGATGCCGCGGACGATCAGGCCGCGGGCCTCGCGCAGCAGCCGACGGTGCCGGGACCAGACGCCGGCGGAACAGACGATGTTCACCAGCCCATGCTCGTCCTCAAGGTTGAGGAAGGTGATGCCCGACGCCGTCGACGGCCGCTGCCGGTGCGTGACAAGGCCCGCGACGCGGATCCGGCTGCCGGGTTCGACCCAGCGCAGCGTGTCGGAGGCGCACACGCCGCGTTCGTCGAGGTGCGGCCGCAGGTGGGCGAGCAGGTGGTCGGAGGTCGAGATCCCGGTGGCCCAGAGGTCGTCGGAGAGCACCTCGAGGCCGGTCTGGCCGTCGAAGAGCGGCGGCTGCAGCGGCGCGATGAGCCCCGGCAGCGTCCCCTCCTGGTCCAGCGCGGCGGTGCCCGCCCGCCAGAGGGCCTGCCGCCTGCTCAGCCCCAGGCCGTCGAAGACGCCCGCCGTGGCAAGGGCCGCGAGCTGCTCCTCGTCGAGCCCCGCCCGTCGGGCGAGGTCCTCCATGGACGAGTAAGGGCCGACGGCGTCGCGCTCGGCGACGACGCGCTGTGCCACCTTCTCCCCGATCCCGCGCACGCCCGCCAGCCCCAGCCTGACCGCGAAGTTGCCGTCGCGGCGATGCTCCGCGCCGAGGTCGGGGGCGGAAGGATCGAACTCCGGGACCGGAGGCTGCTCGACGGTGAGGCAGGCGTCCCTCCCCGTCGGGCCCCTGTCCCCGCCCGACGGCTCCAGCCCGGCCTCGACGCCCGAGTGCCGCAGGTCGGGACGGCGCACCTCGACGCCGTGCCTGCGGGCGTCGGCGGTGAGGGTGGCGGCGGAGTAGAAGCCCATCGGCTGCGAGCGCAGCAGCCCGGCGAGGAACGCGGCCGGATAGTGCAGCTTGAGCCAGGAGCTGGCGTAGACCAGCAGCGCGAAGCTCAGCGAGTGCGACTCGGCGAAGCCGAAGTTCGCAAAAGCCTCGATCTGGGCGTAGATCTGATCCGCGACCTCCCCTGTCAGATCGTTGCTCTCCATCCCCGCGTAGAGCTTCTCTTTCAGCGACTCGATCCGCTCGACGCCGCGCTTGGAGCCCATCGCGCGGCGCAGCAGGTCCGCGTCCTCGCCGGTGCACTCGCCGACGGCCATGGCCATCTGCATCAGCTGCTCCTGGAAGACGGGGATGCCGAGGGTGCGGCTGAGCACCGGCTCAAGCTTGGGATGAACGTAGGTGACCTTCTCCTGGCCGAGCTTGCGGCGCACGAACGGGTGCACCGCCCCGCCCTGGATGGGGCCGGGCCGGATCAGCGCGATCTCGATGGCCAGGTCGTAGAACGCCCGTGGGCGCAGCCGCGGCAGCAGCCCCATCTGCGCGCGCGACTCCACCTGGAAGACCCCGATGGCGTCCGCGCGGCACAGCATGTCGTAGACGCCCGCCTCCTCCTTGGGGATGGTCGCGAGCCCCCAGTCCTCGCCGGTGCTCTCCCGGACGAGGGTGAAGCAGTGCTGCAGCGCGGCGAGCATGCCGAGGCCGAGCAGGTCGAACTTCACCAGCCCCATCCAGGCCGCGTCGTCCTTGTCCCACTGGATGACCGTCCGCTTCTCCATCCGGGCGTGCTCGACGGGCACCACCTCCCCGACGGGGCGCTCGGTGAGCACCATCCCTCCCGAGTGGATGCCCAGGTGGCGGGGCGCCTTCAGCAGCTGGGTGGCCAGGTCCAGCACGCCCTGAGGAACGCCGTCCTCCTCGTCGTCGGGATCCGGCAGGACCCAGTGCTCGACGCGCCGGGAGAAGGCGTCCTGCTGGCCCGGCGAGTAGCCGAGCGCCTTCGCGACGTCGCGGACGGCGTTCTTGGGCCGGTACTGGATGACGTTGCACACCTGGGCGGCGCGCGTGCGGTCGTAGCGGTCGAAGACCCACTGGATGATCTCCTCCCGGCGGTCGGAGTCGAAGTCGACGTCGATGTCGGGCTCCTCGTCGCGCATCGCCGAGAGGAAGCGCTCGAAGGGCAGGTTGTAGCGGATCGAGTCCACCGCGGTGATGCCCAGCAGGTAG
>DAONOU010000199.1:0-2922 GCA_035409265.1 Arachnia sp.
CGTCGACTCATACGCCTCCCACCCCGCACGGATGTCCGCGATCTCCCCCGACTCAGACGCAGGCGCGGGCGGGAACGACTCCACCGCCGTCGGTGACGGCGAAGGAGACGGACTGGTGCTCGGCGAGGGCGTCGGACCGACCGCGCTCGGAGACGGAGTGGACGGCGACGGACCCGGCACCGACGGCGTACACCCCACCACCAGCACCAAACACACAAGCAGGTAGACGACACGCATAAACCCTGCCCCTTCCGTCCCCCCGAACGAATGTCGTCATTCAACCAAAGCAGTCACCCGAAAGCGAGGCCCAGGAGCAAACTGTGGACAACTCGGTAGGTGGGCTGCCCAAGTCGGTGAACCGGGTGCCAGCCCCTTCGGCGCAGTCGCCGTCGACTTCGTCGACGCGCCCGGCTCACGGAGCGTGATGTGCGCTTCGCCCTCGGGACGCGGCTCAAGGAGCGCGAGAATCGGGAAGAGCTACGTCACCGCGCCGTCGTCGGCGATGGGGAGCGGCGAAGAAGGATCGGCGGCTGGCCGCAGCTCGGCTTGGAGGACGACGGTGCGGGATGGGCCGTCCTCGCCGGCGATCCTGTCGAGCAGAAGGCGCGCCGCCGTCGTTCCCATCTCGCGCGCGGGCAGCCGGATGATCGTCACCGCCGTCGGCGACAGCGTGGTGAACGGCAGCGAGCCGATCACCGCCACCCCAACCCTCGGCGGGGTGAGGCCGCGCTCCCCCAGCACCTGGAGCACGCCCACGCCGATCAGGTTGTTGCCCGCGACGACGGCGTCCGGGGGCTCGGGGAGGCCGAGCAACTCCTCCATCACCCGCCGCCCGCCGTCGACGAGGAAGGAGTCGAAGCGCAGGAGGTCCGCCGGGGCCTCGCTCCCCCGCCGTCCGTGCGCCTCCCGCCACCCCTCGGCGCGCTCGCGCGCGGTCTGGACGTGCTCCGGGCCGCCGATGTAGGCCACGCGCGAGTAGTCCTTCAGGAGGTGGGCCGTCGCGCTGAGCCCGGCCTCGTGGTTGGGCATGAGGACGCGGTCGATGTCGTCGGCCGTGGCGCGGTCGACGGCGACGACGGGGCGGCCGGCACCGCGGACCACGCCGAGGTCCGGGTGCTCGTTCGTCGCGGCGAGGATCACGCCGGACATGTGCTCGGCCACGGCGATCCGCAGATAGGTGGCCTCCTTCTCCACCTCGGCGTCTGAGTTGCAGAGCACGACGGAGTACCCGGCCTCGCTGGCGACGTCCTCGACGCCGCGCGCCATCTCTGTGAAGTAGGGGTTCTCGATGTCCGGGATGATCAGCGAGATCACCTCCGCGCTCTGCGTGCGCAGCGTTCGCGCCGCCCGGTTCGGCGTGTAGCTCAGCTCCTCGGCGGCCCTGCGGACGGCCTCTGCCTTGGCCTCCGATGCCGCCGCGCCGTTCAGCACGCGCGAGACCGTCGCCGGCGACACGCCCGCGCGCCGCGCGACGTCGTAGATCGTGGCCACGATTCCTCCCCTGGGTGCGTGTAAACGACCCTACCGGTCTTGCCTCGCCGGCCGGAGAGGAACAGAGTGGGCACATGACCACAAAGTTCTCCCTCACCATGGACGCCGCCGACCCGCTCGCGCTCGGCGAGTTCTGGGCGTTCGCGCTCGGCTACGTCCGCGAGCCTCCTCCCGCGCCGCACGCGACGTGGGAGGAGACCCTCACCGCCTGGGGACTTCCGACGGAGCGCTGGAACGACGCCAACGCCATCGTCGACCCCGACGGCGTCGGCCCTCGCATCTTCATCCAGAAGGTCGCCGAGCCCAAGACGGCGAAGAACCGCCTCCACATCGACGTGCGCGTGTCGTCGTCGGCCCAGCAGAAGGACAGGGAGGGCATGCGCGCCAAGGCCGATCAACTCGTGGCCGCCGGGGCGACCCTCGTCAGCGTGTTCGACGAGGAGTTCACCGGCCACTGGATCGTGATGCTGGACCCCGAAGGCAACGAGTTCTGCGTCGTCTAGCGGCGGAGCCCCGCCGCGACGATGTCGGCGAGATGCGGGTGGCGGAAGACGAAGCCGTGCCTCAGCAACGCGCGCGGCTCGACCCGCTGGCTGCCGAGCACCTCGACGGCCATCTCGCCCAGGGCGATGCGCAGCGCGAACCCCGGAACGGTCAGCAGCGTCGGGCGGCGGAGTTGGCGCCCCAGCTCCTCCGTGAGCCGGGCGTTCGTGACCGGCGACGGCGCGGTCAGGTTGACCGGCCCCTCCACGTCGTCGCGCTCGAGGAGGAAGCGAAGCGCCGCGACCTCGTCGGCCAGCGAGATGAGGCTCCAGTACTGACCGCCGTCGCCGAGCCTTCCACCGAGGCCGAAACGGAAGAGGGGCAGGAGCTTCGCCGCCGCACCGCCCCCGCCGTCGAACACGATGCCGGTGCGCGGGTGCGCCACCCGGATGCCGGCGTCCCTCGCCGGGTCAGCGGAGCGCTCCCAGACCTGGCAGACCTCGGCCAGGAAGTCGGCCCCGGGCCCGTCCTCCTCGGCCGCGACGCGGTCTCCCGTCTGGCCGTAGTACCCGACGGCGGACGCCGACACGAGCACCCGAGGCTTGCGGGACAGCCCGGCGAGGGCCTCCGCGAGGAGGGTCGTGCCGCGCCGTCGGCTCTCAAGGATCTGCTCCTTGTAGGCGGCGGTCCAGCGGCGGTCGCCGACGCCCGCGCCGGCCAGGTGGACCACGCCGTCGAGGCCCTCCAGGGCCCGACGGTCGACGGTTCCCGCCGTCGGGTCCCACGGGATGCCGCGCGACCCGTCGCCCCACGCTCCGGTGGTCGCGCCCGGGCGAACCAGCCGGACGACGTCGTGACCGTCGGCGAGCAGCGACCGGGTGAGGGCCGACCCGATGAACCCGGTGGACCCGGTGACCGCGATTCTCATCTCCCCAGTCTGACACGCCG
>DAONOU010000199.1:3022-5003 GCA_035409265.1 Arachnia sp.
ATGAACCCGGTGGACCCGGTGACCGCGATTCTCATCTCCCCAGTCTGACACGCCGAGAGTGACTATGCTGGGCGACGGCGATGGATCCCGCCGGGGCGCGACGCCCGAACCGCCGGTCGGCTGATGGTTCCTGCACCGTGACAACGGGGCAGGCCCGCCTGCCCGGGAGGACCCCATGGCACACATCCCGCCGCAACCGGCCCCCGAGCGGATCACGCCGTTCTCCGGACATCCGCTCGTCGTGGGCGTCGTCCCTGGTCAGTCGCCGATCGTCGCCCATACCGTCGCGTCGCTGGCCACCGCCACGGGCGCGCCCCGCGTGCTGTTCGCCTACGTCGACCCCAGCCGCTACGTCGTCGAGGAATGCCCGGATGGCTCGGTCCGGCACGAGTCCATGAGCCCCGACAGCCTCGACGACTGGCACGGCGTCGAGCGCGCCCTGCGCGCCGAGTTGACCGCCGCCCTCGCCGAGGCCTCCTTCGCGTGGGAGGTGCGCTACCTCGCCGGGAGGCCGGACCGCGCGTTGACGCACCTCGCCCGGGCCGTCGACGCCGCGGCGATCGTCGTCGGGGCGAAGGCCCCCCACCGCGGCATGGACTTCGCCTCACGCCTCCAGGGCTCGGTCGCCGTGCACCTCGCACACCACCAGCACCGGCCGGTGATCACGGTGCCGCTCAGCGTCGTCGACTGGAAGGACACGGACAGCCCATGGGCCCGCTGAGCTCGCGCCGGCTCCTCCCCTACGCCGGACTCATCTTCGCCGGCTGCGTCCTCGGCACCTTCTCGCGCGCGGCCCTCTCGACGGCGTTCCCGCACGACGAGGCCGGCTGGCCGTGGGTGACCTTCTGGATCAACGTCGTCGGCAGCGTCGTCCTCGGCGCGCTGCTCGAGGCACTCAGCCGCGCAGGAGACGACTCCGGCTGGCGCCGCGCCGTGAGGCTGGGGGTCGGCACCGGCGTGGTCGGCGGGTTCACGACGTACAGCACGTTCGTGCTCGAGATCGATCAGCTCGCGCGCGCCGGCGCCCTTCCCCTGGCCGCGGCCTACGCGCTGATCAGCGTCATCGTCGGCCTCGCCGCGGCGGCGGCAGGCATGGCGGCGGTCTCCGCCCTGGCGCGCCGCGCCGAGCCGGGGAGGCGGGACGCGTGATGGGACTCCTTCTCCTCACGGCCTTCGCGGGCGGGTTCGGCGGCGTCGCACGCTTCCTCGTGGACACCGCCGTGGCCGGCAGAAGCACGCTCTCCATCCCTGTGGGCACCATCGTCGTGAACGCCACCGCCTGCCTGCTGCTGGGGCTGCTCACCGGCTACGCGCTCGCCCACGACGGCGCCGCCTCCTACCGCGCGGTCCTGGGTGTCGGCTTCCTCGGCGGCTACTCGACCTTCAGCACCGCGTCGGTCGAGGGCGCCCGCCTCCTGCGCCAGGGCCGCACCCTCGCGGCGGTCGTCCACGGCGGCGGGATGCTGCTGGTCAGCCTCGTCGCCTCCACCGTCGGTCTTCTCATCGGGGGACTCTTCTAGGACGATAAAGCTGCTGACCGTTGCCGGGCTGAAACACGGCGGACATGACCGCTTTCTAGCCTGAGCCCGTGTTTGCGACATTCGACCGATACCGGACCCCGGCCGGCACCTACGACGAGATGTTCGACGGCGAGGCCGTCCGCGGTCCCTACGCGCGCATCCACAACCGTGTCACCGCGCTCTCGCCCGAGGAACTGCGCGCCCGCGCCGAGTTCCTCTCCCGCAGCTACGTCGACCAGGGCGTCACGTTCGACATCGGCGGCGAGGAGCAGCCCTTCCCGCTGGATCTCCTGCCCCGCGTGATCGACGCGCCGTCGTGGCGGAACATCGAGCAGGGGGTGGCGCAGCGAGTCCGTGCCCTCGAGGCCTTCCTGGACGACGTCTACGGCCCGGGGCAGTGCTTCGCCGACGGCGTGCTCCCCCGCCGCGTCGTGGCCACCTCCCCGCACTTCCATCGCGTC
>DAONOU010000200.1:0-4995 GCA_035409265.1 Arachnia sp.
CCGGCCGGGTGGGCCTGGTACGTCTCCGACGACATCTGGGCCGCGGGCGGGTGGCCGCACGGCACCAACAACATGGGTGAGCTCATGGCCGTCCTCGACCTCCTGCGCTCGACGGCGCACCGTGACGAGCCGCTCACGATCCTCTGCGACTCGCAGTACGTCATCAACTCCCTCACCAAGTGGCTGCCGGGGTGGAAGCGCAAGGGATGGAAGAAGGGTGACGGGAAGCCGGTGCTGAACGTCGAGCTGATGAAGGACCTGGACAAGGAGCTGCGCGGCCGCGACGTGACCTTCGAGTGGGTCAAGGGCCACGCCGGACACCGCATGAACGAGGCCGCCGATGAGCGTGCCCGCGCCGCCGCGACCGCCTATCAGCAGGGCCGTGAACCCGACGCGGGTCCCGGTTTCCCGGAGGTCCTACGCCCGGCGGGTCGCACGGACTTCGCCGTCGGCGCCGTGGAGGAGCAGCCCGACCTGTTCTCGGACGCCCCGGACGCCGACGTTCCTCGACCCGTCCCCGGGTCTGCCGCGCCCCGCCAGAAGGCGGCCCTGGTGCGCGTCGCCCGCGCCCTTTTCGACGATCCTTCCTCCGCGCCGCTGCATCCGGACTTCGTCTGCCACAGCGGCGGGGCAGAGGCGGCCGCGCTGCCGTGGGGGAGCGCCGTCGCGGCCGATCTCGTCGCCGTCGACGCCCTGGGCTCCGACGCGGCCCTCGTCCGGGCGCGGGTCGACGGCGCGCTGGTCGCGCTCGTGTGGGTCCAGCTGCCCGCAGGCTGGTGCCTGCGATTCCTGGGCTAACGCGGCTGCGGGATCTGAGGCCTGTCCGAGGGTCGGTGCCCGCGGCGCGGGTTACCGGACGTCGTCGAGGACGGCGCGCAGGCCGTCGCGGATGTCGCGGGTTGCTTGCGCATACATGGCGGCGGTCGGCGAGCGGTGCGACTGGAACTCGAAGTGCAGGCTACTCAAGAACCGCTCCATCAGCTCCCAGGCGTCGCGGCGGGTGCGGAGCCGTTCGATCGGCTCCGTCGACTCGGGGGCGTGGTCGGCGCGGGCCGAGTGGTACTCGCGCAGGAACTCGTCGAGTGTGTCGGCATCCATGGGCACGTACCACGGGCCGCCCGTGATTCGGCCGCCGATGAGGGCGAGGTCGTTGGCGACGTCGCCGATTCGCGCCCACTCCCAGTCGATGTAGCGCGGAGTCCCCGCGGTATCGACGACGACATTTGTCGCGACCAGGTCTCCGTGGATGAGCGCGTAGTCGATGCCGTCGAACGTCGGCGCGGCGGCGGCGAGGCGCGGGCGGATGAGGCGTGCGAGGGCGGCGGCCTCTGGCGTCTCGGCGACCTCGGGGTGGGCGCTCCGCCACCAGGAGTAGGCGCCGTCGAACTCGTCGACGATGTCGAGCCGACTCCCCGTTCCGCCCACAGGCCCGGCGAGCGCGAGCCGTCGTTGATGGAGGACCGCCAACCGGCGCGCGTGGGCGCGGAGCAGCGGGGGATCCCACGCGCTCGGCTCCCGGACGACACCCGGCGCGAACGTGGAGACGAGGTACGGGGCGCCGAGCGGATTGTCGGCCGAGTCGTCCATCGCGAGCGGGCGCGACCCGATGCCGTCGGGAATCAGCGGCCCCGCACGGAACTCGTCGATCATTGGGCAGGCCATGTCCTCCGGGCGACGCCGGGCGAGCCGAATGACGACCGATGCCGCTCCGTCGGTCACGAGCCAGGCCGCGTAGCTTTCGCCGAGACCGAGCGGGGACACTCGGACGAGCGACGGCGACAGGCCCGGGCCGGGAAGCGAGACGCCGCCCGTGCGGATCGCGTCGAGGATGCGCGCGCCCGCCTCGGGGGCGGTCGGGTCGACCGTGACGCCGAGGCTCACGAATGCGTTCCGTCGACGTACAGCCAGCGGCCGTCGGCCAGCGCGAAACGGCTGCGCTCGCGCAGGACCCCGGAGTCGCCGTCGGCGCCGCGCCAGGACGCGGAAAAGGCGACGACGCCGGTGGCGTCCCAGGCCTTGCCCGCCTCGGTCGCCTCGACGACGAGCCCGGTCCACGTCGTGCCGGCGTCGAGGTCGAGGCTCGCGGGCCGGGTGGTGGGGTGCCAGGTGGCGAGCAGGTAATCGGCGAGACCCAGCGCGAACGCGGAGTACCGCGAGCGCATGAGCGCGACGGCCGTCGGTGCGGGCCGCCCGGCGTGGAGGCGCCCACAGCAGGCCGGGTAGGGCTTCCCGGTGTCGCAGGGGCAGGGCTCGGTCATGGGCACAGCCTATTGCCCAGGTCCAGGCCCGGCTCCGTCCGCGGTGCCTCGCTGGGGCCGCTCGGCGGCGACAATGCGCCGACTGGGTGGCCGGCGGCGGCCACCGCACCTCCCTGATATACCAGTAAATGGTATATTGATGACATGGAGGCGATGGAGATTTTGCGTCAGAAGATGGCGGAGCAGGGGATGACGCAGGCGCGCTTGGCCGCGATCACGGGTATTCCCCAGCCGCGCATCAGCAACTATCTGAACGGCGTCGTGCGCCCCAGCAAGCCGAAGATGGACCTGATGTTCAACACCCTCGGGCTTGTGATCATGTATGAGCCGCGGGTGAAGCCGGAGCAACTGCGCTATGCGGAGCGGCGCAGTTGGATGCTGCATAGGCAACTCGCCTCGCATCTCGATGACGAGACGTTCGCCGTGTGGAAACCAACGCTGCTCGGGAACATCGAGTGGATGCGTCAGGCTAACAAGGGTGAGCCCCACCTGGGGAACATCGATCGGTGGGAGGCCCTGATCCTCGCTGGCGACATCGAAGGACTTCGTCGAGCAATGCTCGATCCCACGAGGGATGGGCAGGAGATGCGGGAGGTCGGCCCCTTCGTCGGGTTGCTTCCCGACGAGGAGCGCAGGGCAGTGCTCGCGGGCGTGAGTCGATGACCACGCGTGCGCAGCTAGCGCATGCCATCAGAACCGCCTGCCAACTTTCGCTGAAGGACAGCGTCATCATCATTGGAAGCCAGTCGATCCTCGGGACCTATAGCGAGGACGAGCTGCCGCCCGAGGCAACCGAGTCGAGAGAGATCGACGTCCTACCGATGGGCGCCGACGCGACGGAGACGGTGCGGCTGGCGGACGAGATCGAGGGCGTGGCAGGCGAACTATCGCCCTTCGACCAACTCCATAGGTTTCACCTCGACGGCGTAGACGAGACCACCGCGACGCTGCCCAAGGGCTGGCGCGACCGCCTCGTTCCGGTGCAGAACCGGGGAACGGTGAACATCGTCACGGGGGAGAGGTACCTTGGGCTGTGCCTTGAACCGCACGACCTGTGTGTAGCGAAACTGTGCGCGCTGCGTGCGAAGGATCGGCGCTTCGTCGCAGCGCTGCTCGACGCGGCTTGGTCGACGCCGCGCTGATCGCCGAGCGGCTCGAGACCGTAGGCGAGGAGCACGAAGCGGCAAGGTTGGCGGCGCTCGTTTGGCTGCGGGGGTTCCTGGCGAGGTAGCTGCCCACGCGGCGGGGGAGCGGTCGAGGCGACGATAGGATGACGCGCATGAGTCGTGTTCTTGCCGCCGTCGCTTGGCCTTATGCCAACGGGCCCCGCCATATCGGTCACGTGTCGGGCTTCGGTGTCCCGTCCGATGTGTTCTCGCGGTACATGCGCATGGCGGGCCACGATGTGCTGATGGTCTCCGGCTCCGACGAGCACGGCACCGCCATCCAGGTGAAGGCCGACGCCGAGGGGCTCACCGCGCGCGAGACCGCCGACAAGTACCACGCGCAGATCGTCTCCGACCTGCAGGGCCTCGGCCTGTCCTACGACCTGTACACCCGCACGACGACGCCGAATCACTACGCCGTCGTGCAGGAGATCTTCACCGCGCTGTACAACAACGGCTACATCGTGGCGAAGACGCAGATGGGCGCCATCTCGCCGTCGACCGGCCGCACGCTGCCCGACCGGTTCATCGAGGGCACCTGTCCGCTCTGCGGTTACCACAACGCGCGGGGCGACCAGTGCGACAACTGCGGCAACCAGCTCGATCCCGCCGACCTGATCGATCCCAAGTCGAAGATCAACGGCGAAACCCCTGAGTTCATCGAGACGGAGCACTTCTTCCTCGACCTGCCGAAGGTCGCGCCGCAGCTCACCGAGTGGCTGGGAAGCCGCGAAGACTGGCGGCCGAACGTCCTCAAGTTCTCCCACAACCTCCTGAAGGAGATCCGCGAGCGCGCCATCACCCGCGACCTCGACTGGGGCGTACCCATCCCGCTCGACGGCTGGCGTGACGCCCCCATGAAGCGGATCTACGTGTGGTTCGACGCCGTGATCGGCTACCTGTCGGCCTCCGTCGAGTGGGCGAAGCGCTCCGGCGACCCGGAGGCGTGGCGCGCGTTCTGGAACGACGCCGAGGCGCTCAGCTACTACTTCATGGGCAAGGACAACATCGTCTTCCACTCCGTCATCTGGCCCGGCATCCTGCTCGGCGCCAACGGGCAGGGCGAACTGGGCGGCGAGATCCGGCCCGCGCTGGGCGAGCTGCAGCTGCCCACCGAGGTCGTGAGTTCGGAGTTCATGACGATGAAGGGGTCCAAGGTCTCGTCGTCGCGCGGCGCCTCCATCTTCGTCGGCGACTTCCTCGCCGAGTTCGGCCCCGACGCACTGCGCTACTACATCGCGGTGGCCGGCCCGGAGAACCAGGACACGGACTTCACGTGGGATGAGTTCGTCCGCCGCACGAACTTCGAGCTGGCCAACGAGTGGGGAAACCTCGTCAACCGCTCGATCTCCATGGCGCACAAGAACAACGGCGGCATCCCCGCCCCGGCGGAGCTGACGGACGACGACCGGGCGCTGCTCGACGCCGCGGTCGCCGCGTTCGACGTGGTCGGCGAACACATCGCGGCGCGCCGCTTCAAGGCGGGCATCACCGAGGCGATGCGCATCGTCGGCCTGGCCAACAAGTACGTCTCCGACATGGAGCCGTGGAAGCTGAAGGACGACCCCCGG
>DAONOU010000201.1:0-4983 GCA_035409265.1 Arachnia sp.
CGAGAAGTTCGACTACACCAAGGGCTTCAAGTTCTCGACCTACGCCACGTGGTGGGTGCGCCAGGCCATCTCCCGCGGCATCGCGCAGCAGGGCCGCATCGTCCGCCTCCCCGTGCACGTCGCGGAGCAGGTCAACCAGGTCTCGGCCGTGCGCCGCAACCTGGAGCGCCAGCTCGGCCGCGAGCCGGAGCTGATCGAGATCGCCGACGAGTTGGGTCTCGAGGAGGAGAAGGTCGTCGACCTGCTCCGCTACGCCCGCGATCACGTCTCGCTCGACGCTCCCGTCGAGGCCGACGGCGACACCTCGCTCGGCGATCTCATCGCCCGCGAGACCGCGCCCGGCCCCGATGAGGTCGTGCTGGATGCCGAGGAGCGCGCCCGCCTGGAGGGCATGCTTTCGGAGCTCGACGAGCGCTCCCGCGACGTCGTCCGCCGCCGGTACGGGCTGCTCGACGGCCGCCAGGCGAAGCTCGCCGACATCGGCACCCATTGGGGCATCACCGCCGAGCGGGTCCGCCAGATCGAGCGGCAGGCGCTGGCCACCATGCGCGAGCACCAGGGGGTCGCCGCCTAGGAGTCGGATGTTCGTTCAGATGTGAACGAACATCCGACTGTTAAGCGGGACTGCCGACGCAGGGATCACTCATCCGGGTGGCCGACGATCTAACAATCGCCGATCACCCGGATGAGCCCTTCCTGGGCGCAGGACGCCACGGCGACGTCGGCCTGGAAGAGCCGGCCCATGGCGAAGCCGCGCGCGCTCGAAGCAGACGGCGAGATCATGTCGTAGAGCAGCCACTCGTCCACCCGGACGGGACGGTGGAACCACATCGCGTGGTCGATGGACGCCGCCTGCAGCGACGGGGACATGAACTCCACCTCGTGCGGCACGGTGGTGACGCTGAGCAGGGTGATGTCGCTGAGGTAGGCGAGCACGGCGGCGTGCAGCAGTGGGTCGTCGGGCATGGGCTGCTTGGTCCGCACCCAGGCCCGCATGCTCCCTCCCTGCCGGTCCGCGTTCGGCAGGGCCGCGAGCCGGACGTCGAGTGCGTCCCACTCCGAGATCATGTGGATCTGCCGTCCGAACCGCCGCTCGAGCACCTCTGGCAGCGAGGGGCAGGCCTCCGGCACCGCGACGCCGACAGGAGGAGCTGCCGAGTGTTCGAGGCCCGGCTCGGGCTCCTGGAAGGAGACGGTCATCTCGAAGATGACGGTCTCGCCCTGCCGCGCCATCACGCGCCGGTTGCTGAACGTGTGCCCGTCGCGCATCACCTCGACGTCGAAGTCGAGCGGCGTGTCGATCGCGCCCGGCCGGAGGAAGTAGGCGTTGAGCGAGTGGACGAGGCGCCCGCGCGGCACCGTCTGCGCCGCGGCGACGAGGGTCTGACCGAGCACCTGTCCGCCGAAGAGGCGCTGCAGCAGCGTGCGGGGCTGCGGCCCGCGAAAGCTGAGCCGCCCGGTGGCGGTCAGGTCGAACAGCGCACAGAGCTCGGCAACATCCTTTGGCACGGCCCTATGTTGCCACCCCTCAGGCCTCGTCGAGGGCCTTGGCCGGGTACGTGCGAACCTTTCGCCGTCGGCACACCGACGTCGAGCGATCCGGGCGCACGGGTGGGATGCTGTCCCCATGAGCATGGTGCAGGGCCGAACCTGGCGCGACGGCGTGGAGGAAAGAGACCACGTCCCCGTGGCCGAGCTGAGCGAGCTGCTCGCCGACCCGCGGTGCCTGGTCTGGCTGGACCTCGTCGACCCCGAGCCGGAGCTGCTGGCAAGCCTCGCCGAGGAGCTCGCGCTCGATCGTCACGCCGTCGAGGACGCCGCCGCCCCCTTCGAGCGCCCGAAGGCGACCCGGCACGCCGGCCACGTCTTCCTCACCTGCTACGCGACCTCCCTGACGATCGACGCCGCGGACGGACCTCGGCTCGCCACCCCGCGAATCTCCGCGTTCGTGCTTCCCAACGGCCTGATCACCGTGCGCTCGGGCGAGTTCGACTTCGACCAGGTGCTGCAACGCTGGTCGGACGAGGGACAGCTCGGTCACGGCGTCGGGGCGCTGGTGCACGGCATGCTCGACACGATCGTCGACGGCCATTTCGACGCGATCCAGGCCCTCGACGACGAGGTGGAGGCGTTGGAGGACATGCTCTTCGGCGACGACGTCCGGCCGAGGGCCTTCCACCAGCGGGTGTTCGGGGTTCGCAAGGTGCTGGCGCAGCTGCGCCGCAAGGTGCTGCCGATGAGGGAGGTGGTGTCGGCCGTGATCCGGTTCCGGACCTCGGAGACGCTGCCCATCTCCCACGAGTTGGACGGCGACTTCGACGACCTCTACGACCACGCGATCCGCGCGGCGGACTGGAGCGAGTCGCTCCGGGAGGTCGTCGGCAACGCCTTCGAGACCAGCCTCTCGCTGCAGGACGCGCGGCTGAACGACATCATGAAGAAACTAGCGGCCTGGGCCGCCATCATCGCGGTCCCGACGGCGGTCACGGGCTGGTTCGGCCAGAACCTCCCCTACCCCGGCTACGCCAGCGGGTTCGGGCTGGTGCTCAGCATCGCCATGATCCTGATCGGCGTCGCCGGGCTGTACCTGCTGTTCCGCAAGGTCGACTGGCTCTGAGGAACCCGCCGAGTCGCTAGAGTCCTCGTCCGCCGCCCGCCGACGGCTCAGCCGGCCTGCCTGATGGCCTGGCGGATGCGCTTGGCCGAGACCGGAACCGAGGTGCGCAGCTGCTGCGCGAACAGCGAGACGCGCAGCTCCTCGATCAGGAACGCGATCTCCTCGACGTCCGCGCGGAGCGGGCCGGGCGGCTGGGCGTCGGTGAGGTCCGCGTACAGGTCCTCCATCTCGTCGACCTCCGCCTGGAGCTTCGCGTCGCGCGCGGGCTGCTGGGCCGCGGCCTCCAGGCGGGCGACGGCGGCGGCGGCGTAGCGCGGCAGGTGGCCGAACCACGGGTCCGGGGTGGCGGAGATGAAGCGGGCGAAGAACAGGTTGTCGAGCTGGGAGGCGACGTCGCGGCTGGCGGGCGCCGTCGGGTTGAGCCCGATCAGCAGCCGCGCCCGCGTGGCGTTGGCTAGCGCCTGAGACGCCGTGTTTACCACCTCGAGGGTCCGGCCGGGGCACTCCTGGCGCACCGCGAGCGCGACCCGCTCGTAGCCGGCCTGCGAGCGCACCTCCGGCAGCGGGCCGACGGCGGCGGCGAGCTGCTCGCCCGCCTTCAGCCAGGCGTCGGCCAGGAGATCGGGCACCGTCGGGTAGGCCGAGTCGGCGAGCGCGAGCTTCGCCTCGCGGCCGAGGTGCGAGACCACCCACCGCATCGGCTCCGGGTTGGTGCAGGTCAGCAGCCGGCGCACGCCCGCGGCGTGCGAGCGGTCCGCCTTGGCGCGGGTGTCGAGCACCGTGAGGCCCACCGTCGAGCCCTCGTCGGCGAGCGCCGGATACCCCACCGCTCCCCTGCCGAGGCGCGTCTCGCGCGGGATGTCGCCGAACGTCCAGGAGCGCCGGCCGGTGGCGGCGCGGTCGCCCGCCGACCTGGTGAGCTTCTCCGCCACCTTCGGCGCGAGCCGCTGCTGCAGCGCCGCGAGGTCGTCGCCCCGGCCCACCTCGCGCCCCGCGTCGACGACGACGAACGTCGGCCGGAGATGCGGGTCGAGGGCCTCGGGGTGCCAGTCCCCCGGCCCGACGAGGGTGCCCGTGAGCGCGGTGAGCGCGCGGCCGAGCGCCTCCGGGAACGAGCCCTCCCCGTCGACCCCGCGCTCGTCCAGCCAGCGCAGCGCCTTGGCGGCAAAGTCGGGGGCGGGCACGAAGCTCGTGCGCACGGCCTTCGGCAGCGAGCGGATCAGCTCGGTGGCCAGCTCGCGCCGCAGCCCCGGCACCTGCCAGGTGAACGGGGCGGCGTCGAGCTGGCTCAGCAGCTCGAGGCGGACGGTGACGGTGACGCCGTCGCTGCCCGCGCCGGGGTTGAACTCGTAGGCGATCGGCAGCCGGTGCGGCCCGAGGTGCCACGCGTCCGGGTAGTCGGAGGCGCGCAGCTGGGACGGGTCGACGACGGCGTCCTCCGGCGTGAGCAGCGGCCACTGCTCCTTCGGCAGCCCGCGGAGCCACGTGTCGAAGGTCGCCCCGGAGACGACCTCGGCGGGCACCCGCGCCTCGTACCAGGCGTAGAGCGCGTCGTCGGACAGCAGCAGGTCCGGCCTGCGCATCCGGTCGGTCAGCTTCTCGGCCTCGCGCAGCACCGCGCGGTTCGCGGTGACGACCTTGTTCCTGGACTCCCACTCCCCCTCGACCAGCGCGGTGCGGAGGAAGATCTCGCGCGCCTCGACCGGGTGGTCCGCGGCATAGTTGGTCCGCCGCGCCGCGACGATCGGGACGCCGAACAGGCTGATCCGCTCGCTGGCGACGACGGTGGCCGACCGGCTCGACCAGGTCGGCTCGGAGACGGTCCGGGTCAGCACGTGCCCGCCGACCTGCTCCACCCAGTCCTCGCGGATGGGGGCGACGGTGCGCGCCCACAGCCGCGACGTCTCGACGAGCTCGAAGGCCATGACCAGAGGCGGGGTCGCCTTCGCCTGGGACGAGCCCGGCTGGATGGCGAACCGTGCGCCGCGCGCGCCCTGGTACTCCGTCAGCGGCCTGCGGCGGGTCTGCGCCCCCTGGGCGGGGCGCTTGGCGGGCGGCTCGAGGGCCAGGCCGACGTTGGAGAGCAGCCCGCTCAGGATGGACGTCAGGACGTCGGGCATCGCGCCCCGCCCCGACGTGTCGAGGTTCAGCTCCTTGCACGCCTCCCGCAGCTGTGAGACGAGATCCTCCCACTCGCGGAAGCGCACGAAGTTGAGGTACTCCGCGCGGCACATGCGCCGAAACGCGTTGCCGCTCAGCTCCCTCCGCTTCGTGCGGAGGTAGGCCCACAGGTTGAGGAGCACCTCGAAGTCGCCGCCCTCGAGCGACGGCTTGGTCTCCTTCTCCTTGCGCGTCCCCGTGTGCGC
>DAONOU010000202.1:0-4980 GCA_035409265.1 Arachnia sp.
GAAGAGCGCCGAGAGGAAGGCGCATTGCGCCTTGGCGCCAGCGGTTCGGATGGCATGAGGAACCGACTTCTCCGGCGCGTTGACGAACGCCAGACCGTAGTCGTCTGCCAGTCGACGTCGAAGCGCCGTGTCATGCACGACGTGCTCCTTGCCGTCGTAGTTCTTGACCTCGGCGCCGAACAGTGAGCTTGCCAGGGCCGACCACTCCGAAGCGACCTCCGGGTCCCAGTTCGTGAACCGGACTGCGTGCTTGTTGGACTCCCCGAGGGTGCCCTCGGCGACGAGATACCCGAGGAAGACAGCCTCGTCTTCGCTGATCCCCTCGCCGCAGGCAGCCTCCTCGGCCCCGAACAGCGCCGAAACCAGGACGTCACCGGTGCCGATGCGCCCGGCCTGTCGCCACACGATGTGGCCACGCTCGTTGAGCACGCGGAAGGGGTGGTTGTGAGTCGCGCTGACTGACCGGCCGGATCGAGTGACGAGCCGCACCACCGGCTTGCGGTTGTTGTGAGTCAGAGCGGCCACCTGCTCGAGCTCACCGCGCTCATTGACCACACGCAGCCCCAACTCACGGACATCGGTGACCCGTGACGTACACGAAGCAGGTTGCCCGCCTCGGGCGAACAACTCGGCCACGGTCTCCAGCCCATGGGCAGTCCAGACGTAGGTGTCTGCGGTCAGACACTTTCCCGAGCTCTCCGGGCCGTAGATCTCGACGACGCGACCGCGCGGCAGGCCGCCGATGCCGAGCGCGACGTCGAGCGCCACCGAGCCCGTGGGGATCACGTCGATGGGCTGGCGGGTGTCCTCGCCCAGCCGCATGACCGAGCCCTTGCCGTGGGCCTTCTCGATCTGCGCGAGGGCCGCCTCGAGCGCCTTGGTGCGGTCTGCAACTGCCATGGGGATCTTCCTCTCCTGGAACCCGGCGGGGAGCCCACCGGGGGTGATGTCTCTTACAGTAGGAAGCGGCACCGACAATTTCTCACGGGCGCCGCACCTTGTGGATAAGTACCCGCACAGCCTACCGAACATTCGTTCGATTGACGGCGACACGCCGGGAAAAGTCCATGAACCGGGCGCCAGACGCTTTGACGCTTCGCTCCTTCCGCGCGGCTCAACGAGCGGATGTCACCGCAGGGTCGCGGGAAGCTCCAGTTGGCGCCACACCGCGCGCCAGATCCGCTTGCACGGCTGCCCCGCGGCCAACGCCTCCCGCACCGTCTTGCTCCCCAGCTCCTCGAGGACGACCTGGTCCGCCCAGGACGCCGCGTATCCCCCGGGAAGGACCTCGTCCATCCGCTGCCACAGCTCAACCTCGCGCACGCGCCAACCGTACCGGGTGCACTAACGTACGACTCATGAATGGATCGGGGATGCCGTCGCACAAGCGATCCGACCGCATGGTCGAGCTGCTCGCGCTGCTGAACGAGAAGGGACACCTCTCCCTGTCCTCCCTCGCCGAGGCGCTCGACGCGTCGGCCGCCACCATCCGCCGCGACGTCGCGGTGCTGGCCGCGCAGGGTCTTCTCGAGCGCACGCACGGCGGCGCCCGTCCCGCGAAGGACAACCACGAGCTGCCGGTCCGGCTGCGCGACGGCCGCCATCAGGAGGCCAAGCGCAGGATCGCGGCCCACGTGGCATCGCTCATCCCCCAGGGGAAGCACGCGATCGGCCTCACGGGCGGCACCACGACGGCGGAGGTGCTGCGGGCGCTGCGGCATAGCGACAACCTGACCATCCTCACGAACTCCCTCAGCATCGGCCTCGAGGCGGCCGAGCAGGGCCAGGGTCGCGTGCTGATCGCCGGCGGGGTGCTGCGGCCGAGCTCGCTCGAGCTGGTCGGATCGCTCGCCGAGTCCACCTTCAACCACGTCAACATCGGCACCGCCGTCGTCGGCGCGGACGGGCTAAGCGCGGACGGCGGGCTGACCACGCACGACGAGATCGAGGCCCGCACGAACGCGGCGATGATCGCGCGCGCCCAGCGCGTGATCGCCGCCTGCGACTCCTCGAAGATCGGCACCACGACGCTGGCCAAGATGATCGATCTCGGCGACCTCGACATACTCGTCACCGACTCCGACATCGCACCCGATCAACTCGCGGCCATCCGCGCCACGGGAGTGGACGTCCAGATCGTGGAAGCGCCCCGCGGCTGACCAAGGCCAGCGGCGGGGCGCCCTCGCTCGAGACTGCTCAGGCGGCGGACACCAGTCGGGTCTGACGCGCGGACTCGAGCGCCGCGAGCTTCGTGCTGATCGTGATCATGAGGTCGGAGAGCGAGACGTCCAGCGCCTGCGCGATCGAGAACACGACCTCGCTCGAGGCCTCCTTGTGTCCACGCTCGATCTCGGAGAGGTACCCCAGCGACACCATGCTGGCCATGGAGACCTCTCGCAGGGTCATGCCGGCGCACATCCGGAGCTCCCGGAGTGTCTCGCCCATCACCTTACGAATAAGAATCGTCTTCACGGCTACCTACCTTGCCTTGAGGGAACCCTGTGTCCGCCTCGCCTGGTGCAACCGCGCCCCCGAGGGTTTTGTTCCCGGCCAGCGAACTTTTCGACAGCTTCCCGCAATCTGCCCTAGAGAACGCGCAGCAGCATCTCGAACGCGTGCTCGATGGCCGCGGCGCGGATCCGCTCGCGGTCGCCCTCGAACTGCTTCAGCTCGGTGTACTGCGGTGCCGCGGAGACGCCCACCCGCGGGCCGACGACCGCGAACCACACGGTGCCGACGGAGGCGCCGTCGATCTCGGTGGGGCCGGCGACGCCGGTGGTCGCGACGGCCCAGTCCGACTGGCACTGGCTCTGCGCGCCGAGCGCCATCTGCAGGGCGGTCAGCTCGTTGACGACGCCCTCGTGCCGGATCAGCTCCGGGTCGACGCCCGCGAGCGACGCCTTGAGGTCGCGCGCGTAGGTGACGAGGGCGCCACGGAACACCGCGGAGGCGCCGGGGACCGAGGTGAGCGCGGCGCCGATGCCGCCGCCGGTGATCGACTCGCAGGTGGCCAGCGTCACCGACCTGTCCGACATCTTCTTGATCACGTCAGCTGCCAGCGACATAGGTCCGTCCTTCCCCGTCGAGATCCCCAGGCTACCCGGCGCGGCGCTTCAGGAGCGCGTCCCTGCGGATCCGCCACGCGGCGATCAGGTAGTCGACCCCGGTGACGACCGTGAGGATCAGCGCCGCCCACATGAGGGCCCAGGCGACGACGCCGAGCCACCCCGGCAGGTACTGGAGCCCCAGGCTGAAGAGGATCAGCGCGAACGTCTGCGTCACCGTCTTGGCCTTGCCGCCCTTGTTGGCCGCCATGACGTTGCCGTACTTCTTGAGCACCTCGCGCACCCAGGTGATGCCCCACTCGCGCACCAGGATGATGATGGTGAACACCCACGGCAGCTCGGGCCGCCCGGGCGAGAGGGTCAGGATGCTGAGCGAGACGAACGCGGCGCCGGTCAGCGCCTTGTCCGCGATCGGGTCCCAGAGCTTGCCGAAGTCCGTGATCAGGTTGTGCTTGCGGGCGATGTGGCCGTCGGCCAGGTCTGTGAGCATGGCGAGCACGAACACCACCGTGGCGGCCCACCTCACCCCCTCGGGCGCGGTGAACAGCAGCGCCACGTACACGGGGACCAGGATGATCCTGATCACCGTCAGGACGTTCGGGACGTTCCAGTTGCTCGTCGCGGTCTCCGCGCGGCGCGGCTTCTCGGTCACAGTGCCTCCGCAATCAGGTCGATGCCGGCCGAGTCGACGACCCGGGCGGGAACCAGCCGGCCGACGCGCGCGTCGCCGACCCCCGTAAGCGTAACGGCGCCGTCGGTCTCCGGTGCCTGATGCTCGGCCCGGCCGACGACCTCGCCGTCGGTGGACTCGACGAGCACGACGACGCCCTCGCCGACCCGGTCGGCGGCGCGGGCCTCGCACACATCGACCGCGACGTCGGCCAGCACGGCGCGCCGCTCCTCGATCTCCTCCTCGGGGAGGTGCCCCGGCAGGCCGACGCCCTCGGTGCCGTCCTCGTCGGAATAGCCGAACACCCCGAGCACGTCGAGCGAGGCGTCGACGATGAACCGGCGCAGCGTCTCGACGTCGGCCTCCGTCTCGCCGGGGAAGCCCGCGATGACGTTGCTGCGGATGCCCGCGCGCGGCGCCGCGGAGCGGATCTGGCCGATCAGGTCCAGGAAGCTGTCGGCGTCGCCGAAGCGGCGCATGGCCCGCAGCACGGGCCGGGCCGCGTGCTGGAAGCTGAGGTCGAAGTAGGGGACGACCTTCTCCGTGCCGAGCATGGCCTCCAACATGCTGGGGCGGATCTCCGCCGGTTGCAGGTAGGAGACGCGGATCCACTCGAGCCCGTCGACGCGCGACAGGCGGCGCAGCAGGGACTCCAGGCGCACCTCGGCGCCCAGGTCCTTGCCGTAGGAGGAGGTGTTCTCGGAGACCAGGAAGAGCTCCTTCGCGCCGTTCTCGACGAGCCAGCGGGCCTCTGCCTCCAGCTCCTCCACCGGGCGCGACAGGTAGCTGCCGCGGAACGCGGGGATGGCGCAGAACGCGCAGCGCCGGTCGCAGCCCGAGGCGATCTTGAGCGACGCGGACGGCCCGTCGTCGAGCCGACGGCGGAGCGCCCGCGGGCCGGTGGCGGGGGCCAACCCGTCGGGAAGCGGCGCGTGCCCCGGAGTCGCGACGCCCCCCGCGGCCGCGGGCCGGGCCGCCGGGGTGATCGGCAGCAGCTGACGCCGGTCGCGCGGCACGTGCGAGACGTGACGCTCGCCGTCGAGGATCGAGCGGAGCCGGTCGGCGATGTCGGCGTAGTCGTCGAAGCCCAGCACGGCGTCGGCCTCGGGCAGCTCCTTGGCGAGCTCGACGCCGTAGCGCTCCGCCATGCAGCCCACCGCGACCACCGACCGCACGGCCCCCTCGTCCTTCAGGTCGGCGGCGGCGAGCAGGGTGTCGATCGAGTCCTTCTTCGCCTGCTCCACG